>NZ_QKLN01000040.1:0-150000 GCF_003225665.1 Pseudomonas sp. TKO26 | reverse complement strand
GATCCTTGAACTGCGGATCACGCTTGGCGATGAAGGCGGCCATGCCTTCTTTCTGGTCCTGGGTGGCGAAGGCGGCGTGGAATACCCGGCGCTCGAAGCGCACGCCTTCGGACAGGCTGACTTCGAAGGCGCGGTTCACGCTTTCCTTGATCATCATGCTCAACCTGTGCACCATCCCCGAGGCCAACCCGCTGGGTGAACGGGGCAAGGGCCTGGTTGTCGCCCTGTCCAACCTCGAAGGGGCGCATCGGCATCGCCGCCCAGGCCTTGGGCGAGGACTATCCGGTGGAGCGCTACTACCGCGATGCGCGGATCACCCAGATCTACGGGCTCCAGCGAGATCCAGCGCCTGCTGATTGCTCGCGAGCTCAAGCATTACCAGCTGTAGACAGCAGCGCCGCCAACCAAAAATCGCAGCTCAGGCTGCGATTTTTTGGCTGCTCCCCGCATGAGCCGGCTTGCCGGCGAAGAGCCCCTTGAGTCATGCAATGCGCCTTCGCTGGCAAGTCAGCGACTGCACAAGTATCAGAATTCGGCTCGGCCTTTGGGATCGCTGGCGATAAGATTGGCGCCACAAGCGGTTTTCATCCCATCAAGCGCGATCGCAACGCCCCTGACGTCCAACAAAGTGCTGCCCTGCACAATCGGGAAGGCTCCCTTGCACAACGGGCACATCACCTGATGGCCCACTCCCGCCATGGGCTTGCCATTCAAGTCGGTATCGCCGAAGGCCTCTATGACAGTGCCACCATGGGTGGTGGAGTCGCCAAGCCGTACAATATCCATATCTGTTTCCTTTCCCTTGCTGACTTTGGAAAACATTCATTCGCTTGTCGGTGAAGTCGAACCATGGCGGACAGCCGGACTTCAACCTGTAGGCAGTCAGGACACCGGGCGCAGACGGATCGAATCGATGATTGCGTCCCAAAGCTCCAGCGCCTCTCTATCGGATTTGAAGGCAGGAGGCGGCGGATTGCCATTTTTATCAGGGCTGCGCTCTAGCACCCCAAGGGTCGCGGAGATATTGGGTTCAGTGAGTGACTCATTCTGACCTTGGGCTTCCCAGGCAAAGGTATAGAAGCGTTGCCCCTTATCGCTGGCAGCGAGCAGATACTCATCAGCCGGTACCGGGCCAGCACGTTCTCTTCTACGCAAGGTCTCGATCCCCGAGAACGCTTGTGCTGCACCAATCAGGAAACCACCGACTCGATCCAGCAAACGATCCTGCTCGGCTCCAGTACTTGAACTGAACTCGAAATGCGCACCGGGATAGTTGGGGAAAGTCACACCAATATCGAACCTTTCAGGCTGAAAGCGGCTACCCGCAATGTACGCGCGATCGATGCAGAAACCAGGTTTGCTGGGGATCTCACTGGGCGCGCGCGAATACAGGTTGTGGACGAGGTAGTCCGTAATTTCGATCCCGCGACTCTCTCTGTCCGGAGACATTTCTCCTTTCCAGTGATATGCCCGCCATGATGGTTGTGATACGGCGAAAGTGTCCATCAAGTAAGTTTCGAGGCTGGCGGGGGTAGCCCATGACAACAAACCCGTTGAGCCTCCGGCAAAATCCAACCGACGGATAAACATGCTTCCTTGCACTTTTTTATGGCGTTCACTTTTCAGTTCCTGCTCACGCTGAGTAATCCGAACGGCCAATGCTGTTGGGGTATCCTCAAGTGGCTCGATCACTCGGCCCCACAGGTAGTAACCGGCATTGATCTTCGCCTCAGAGGGCAGATCAATCAGAAAGCGACCAAAGCAATGGGTGATCCATCCGGTTTTTTCCATGACAGGGCTCCGAGAAGAGGACAACGAGGTACAGCTGGCCACACTACTCAGGGTGACCAAGATAAGAATCATGAACAGGTGTTTCGAGCGCATCATGAACCGCCTTGGTCGCCAGAGTGCCAATTTGCAAGCTGGGCGATTTTGATCACGCCATAGAACGCGGCCCATTGGGCACGTTTATCGTTGTAGCTATCCGCATGCTCGTAACCTTGTTCGCTGTTGTAGCTCCCACGTCCCTTGTTGCCGTGCCGAAAGCTAGCCCTGATATTATTTTGTCCGGGTGTTTGCCCAGAGTCGGTGGGTACTGTGCCATCTCCGCCACTGCCAGAAGCTTCATCACCTTGCTCACTCCACGAACCAAGAGTGGGAACGATGTAAGGTAGGCCGCGACGAAACCAACTGTTGTAACTACCTCTTTCATCATCCTTAAAAGTTGAGCCTGGCCTTTCCAACGGTCCAGGCTCGCCCTGCCAGATTATGTCGCGCCAACTGTGGCGCTCTGGAGAGTTATCGGCAGCGTAATGGGCATAAGTTTCAGAGTGATAGCCGGCCGTAGATAGTTCAATATGAAACTCTTCGACAACGTCGATCAGCTTATTAAACATCGCACGCGGACTTAGAATACTGTTCTGTTTGTCAAGCTCCGACGATATATCCAGATACTTACTGTTCTGCTCCGGCACCAGCCCATACCACGCAGAACTCTTATAGATCTCCCGGTAAGGATCCTTGTTTTGCGGATAAGCTCGGCGGCTCTCATCAACATCGCGAATAACCTGTCCTTGTGCATTACATAGGAATAGCCAGGGTTTCCCTTGCCGATACTCGGCAGTTGGTAGCAGCTCCAATGCACCAGGGGAGTTGCCTACCACTGACGTCACCTCACCGGCGTTGGCGCCTAGAATGAGCCGCACTGCACCTTCATAGCCGCAGTGCATGTGATGGTAGATCGCCGACGAGCCGACTGCCGGCTGCACGCCATGAACCACACCCAATACACGCTGATAACCCTGCACCTGAGTCAGAGTGCGGCTGACCAATCCCCCCATGGAATGAGTCACCAGAATCACCTTCATCTGCTCCGCCTGCTCGGAACTGATGCCGCCCCGCTGACGGTAGAAAGACAGCACCGTGTTTTCGATATAGTCACGTACATCCTGAGCCGACTGCCGATTGGACTGCAGCCAGTTGTAACCGGCACACCAGATGTCGAACTGGTATTTACCGGCCTGTAGCAGCTGTTTCTCGTCAAGAGCATCCACTTTGCCCAGCTCCTCACCATACTCGGCAGGCGAGCGCTGGCTTTCTTCACCCCACCATCCCTGAATCTCCTGCTGGCTGACGATGCTATCGAGCCGCGTCTCCATCAGCGCCATAAAGGGACCGTACCCCATGCAATGGACCTTGCCCCAACCTCGACTCCGAGCCGCCTCCTCACTCAGACCTGAGGCGCCCAGGTCGATAGCGCCCAGATCATCGACTTCCACGTCCTCGGCCTTCAGTAACTCCTGGCGTCGCTTGGGCCCGCGAAAAACCCAGACCAGCACAGCCCCAAGAGCTTCCAGCACGCCGCTGAACCCTCCAGCATTCGGTGGTCGCCATACCCTGGCTTTGGTTTTTTTATTTCGTAGGTTCGTCCCCATGATGCCCGGAATGAAGATCACTGGAATGGGGGCGAGTTGTTTGACTAGCAGCACCTTGTCACGTTGATCATCGGCTGGAGTCAGTTGAGCCTTGTAAACCGGACGACCTAAATTGTCCCGGGTTCGGGGAATAATCACATCCTGCTCACTGTGAAGGCCTGCTTGGTTCATGTACTGGACTCCTTGTCAGCGTTGCTACCGTTGCCATTGGCCAGAATCCGTATCTGCACTTGATCCATCGACAGATCCTGCTGTCTTGGCAATCGCCCATGGCTGTCAGTGCTGAGTTTTATAGTCGCCCCGTCACCACGCTGCAGTTCTACCTGGGTGTTGGCCAGCGGCTTTAGTGTGGTTTCGTCGCGTAGGACATAGGCGTCATTGAAGGGGGTCGAGTCCCATGAGTTGAAAGTGGTTGATGCATGAGCGGGGCCGCTATGGCTGTGCTTCGCCGCCTTGACGGTAAAGTTGCCCGGCATACCCAGTTCGACGTCCCCGCCCTTGAGAGTCAGGTAGGCGCCACCGCACATCAGCGTGATGTGCTCCTGGGCCGAGATCAGCACATGCTGCTTGCTCGCACTGAGCTCCACGCTCTGGTCAGCCTCTAGGCGAATGCTGTTTTTTTGCGCCTGCAACAGCATTAGCCCTTGATGCGCGATCTGCCGAATTTCGCCACCTTGGGCAAACAACCCAAGATCAGAGCCCGCGTTGAGCACGATCTTTTGCCCGGAAGTAAGCTGCTGGTTCTGCTGGGCCACGCTGTCGATATGTTCACCAGCGGCCATAGTGATGCTCTGCGGGGAAGCGGCCGCGATGCCAGCGGGACCACTCAGGACGATGGCTGGTTTGCCACCCTTGCCGCCCGGTTCATCGTTGGCCCCGCGCCCCAGCTCGCGAACCACTTCATTGAGAGTTTCCTGAGGCTTGCTGTCATGGGCCACGCCAGCATGCCCCGTGGCGTAGTCGCCCAACCCCTTGGCCACCTGCAATGCCGCTTCCAGCACTTGAACCACACTAGCCCGGTCCAGTTGCCCGCCGTCAGCCTTCAATTGCTCCTCGGTGCTGAGCAGCAATCCTTTAGCGGCACGCAACGCACCGTGCTCATCGGTGCGAAGCTCGAAACCCTCGCCGCGAGCCGCTCCACCAGCAGGGCGTGGATGGGTCAGGTAGCCCAAGTGCAATGCTGTATTGCCGTGATCACTCATCAAGGCTGCGCTGATCTGTTGGGTGGTATCGTCGATGCGCAACTCGTTGGCTCGCGCCTCCCTGTATTCCTTGCTTTTGATCGTGCTGAGAGTCTTGTGATTCGGTAATTGATAGGGTGGCATGTGAGACCTGCGATAGGTACGCCCAGTAATAATCGGCTGGTCGCAATCACCATCCAGATAATCGACGATCACTTCCTGGCCGACACGCGGGATCGCCATATGCCCCCATTCCGCCCCCGCCCAATTCTGCGCCACCCGCACCCAGCAGGAACTGAACGCGTCGTTCTTGCCTGTTCGATCCCACGGATACTGAATTTTCACCCGACCAAATTCATCCACATGGATTTCTTCCTCTTGCGGGCCGACCACCGTCGCGATCTGCGGTCCGTCGACCACAGGCTTGGGCAGTGGCTGCGGACGCCATTCGGTCTCCTCGGTAACGACCTGCGCGGTGAAGTCATAGCTCACACCTCTTTCAGCATCACCTGACTCTTCTTGCTGACTGGCGTACTGGATCCCTTTGTGAGTGATCCTGACCGTACGCCACCAACGATTGAAGTCAGCCCTCGGGTGACCTGTCAGTTGAAAGGAAAATCCCGGTATCAGACGAGGATCATCACCTTGCACAATCGCCATTCGAGCATCGCGGCGCAGGCCCAGCAGACGGTTCTGCGTGAAGGGTTTACCGGTAGCGCTGACCTTGTAGCGGCCAGGGTAGTCATAACGCTCATAGTGCCGAGCCTGATGTTCAAGGTCGTCGCCCACTCTGCGCTGTTGCTGGTTGAATGCCGGCCGCTTGAAGCTGTAGTCCCGTTGAGTTTGCTCGGCCGTGCGAACATTTTCCGTGTAGCTGAAGGCATACAACACCGGCTGCTCAGCATCCCCAGCCGGTTGCCCGCTAAATAGCACCGGCTCTCCTTGAATGCGCTCCTGAACATACAGTTTGTCGCTTTGAATCAACGTACAAGTGCTTTCTTGGTGCTTGAAGAAATAGAACAGCCCCTCTTCTGCCGAAAGCCGTTCGAAAAAATAAAGGTCGCTGTCGCCCACCTGGGCGCAGTACTCGCGGGGCAAGTGGTCGGTATAGATACGTTGCTGATAATCCAGAACACCGTGCTCATCCAATACCGACTTGAGAATCTCTGGCACGCTTTTGTGTTGGAAAATACGCCAGTCAGAGCTCAACCCGAGTCGAGCGAACTGCGGTTCGACCAGCGCCCGGTAACGCGTACGACGAAAACCCGTGGTGCCTTGGGTAAAACTGGAAACCAGGCCGTGGACATGGCGTATGGCCGTACCGCCCTGCCAGATCGTCAGCAAGACGGGTTGATCGAGGACATGAGAAAAATCGATGTTAGGCGTGTAGCTGGCCAGTTCCAGCACCATCCGATAAGACTCGCAAATCGCTTCTTCCAGGGTGAATTCGACAACCTCGAATTCCACCTGTGCTGAAGTGACGGAAAAAGTGAACTTCAAGTCCCTTTGGCGCATATGACGGTTCCTTGTCATGCGTGGGCTGGAATGAGCATCCAGCCTTGATCAAGCTGCACTTGACGCGAGCGCAACAACCTAGCAAGGGGGTCAAGCAAAACCTATAGGATTTGTCGTAAAACGCCGGGCGATGTTCTTCTGTGATGGGAATAGGGGCAGGACCGCGCGACGCTAGTTGAAACAAAAAAACGCAGCCTTGGCTGCGTTTTTTGGCGGTTCAGCGTAGAAGCTACTGATCCTTGAACTGCGGATCACGCTTGGCGATGAAGGCGGCCATGCCTTCTTTCTGGTCCTGGGTGGCGAAGGCGGCGTGGAATACCCGGCGCTCGAAGCGCACGCCTTCGGACAGGCTGACTTCGAAGGCGCGGTTCACGCTTTCCTTGATCATCATGCTCACCGGGATCGATTTGGCGGCAATCACGGCGGCGACTTTCAGGGCTTCTTCCACCAGTTCGTCCGCCGGCACGATGCGCGCGACGATACCGCAGCGTTCGGCTTCCACGGCGTCGATAAAGCGTCCGGTCAGGCACATTTCCATGGCCTTGGCCTTGCCCACCGCGCGGGTCAGGCGCTGGGTGCCGCCCATGCCCGGCAGCACGCCGAGGTTGATTTCCGGCTGGCCGAACTTGGCGTTGTCACCAGCCAGGATGAAGTCGCACATCAGCGCCAGTTCGCAGCCGCCACCGAGGGCGAAGCCGTTGACCGCGGCGATGATCGGCTTGCGCCGGTTGGCCACGCGGTCGCTGTCGCTGAACAGGTCGTCGAGGTAGATCTGCGGGTAGCTCAGCTCGGCCATTTCCTTGATGTCGGCACCGGCGGCAAAGGCTTTCTTGGAACCGGTGATGACGATGCAACCGATCTGCGGGTCGGCTTCCAGGCGGTCCAGCGCCTGGTTCACTTCGCTGACTATCTGCGCGTTGAGGGCGTTGAGCGCCTGGGGGCGGTTGAGGGTGATCAGGCCGACCCGATCCTTGATGTCCAACAAGATGGTTTCGTAGCTCATGTATCAGCTCCTGCTAAAAAGTCAGAGATTGCGCGAAATGACCATGCGCTGGATGTCGCTGGTGCCTTCGTAGATCTGGCAGATGCGCACGTCGCGGTAGATCCGCTCCAGCGGGAAGTCGCTCAAATAGCCATAGCCGCCCAGGGTTTGCAAGGCCGCCGAGCAGACCTTCTCGGCCATTTCCGAGGCAAACAGCTTGGCCATCGAGGCTTCCACCAGGGCCGGCTTGCCGCTGTCGCGCAGGGCCGCGGCGTAATGCACCATCTGCCGGGCCACGGCGATCTGGGTGGCCATGTCCGCCAGGCGGAAGGCCACCGCCTGGTGCTCGATGATCGGCTTGCCGAAGGTTTCGCGCTCGCGGGCGTAGTCGCGCGCCGCTTCAAAGGCGGCCCGGGCCATGCCTACCGATTGCGAGGCAATGCCCACGCGGCCGCCTTCGAGGTTGGCCAGAGCGATCTTGTAGCCCTCGCCCTCCTCCCCCAGGCGGTTGGCCAGTGGCACCTTCACATCCTCGAAGAGGATCTGGCAGGTGTCGCTGGCGTGCTGGCCAAGCTTGTCCTCGATGCGCGCGACCTTATAGCCCGGCGCATCGGTGGGCACGATAAAGGCGCTGATGCCGCGCTTGCCGGCCGCCGGGTCGGTGACCGCGAAGACGATCACCACCCCGGCGTTCTGCCCGGAGGTGATGAACTGCTTGCAGCCGTTGAGCACGTAGTGGTCGCCATCACGCCGGGCCCGGGTCTTCAGGCTGCTGGCGTCGGAGCCGGCCTGGGGCTCGGTGAGGGCGAAGGCGCCGAGCATGGCGCCGCTGGCCAGGGGCTTGAGGAAACGCTCCTTCTGTTCATCGTTGCCAAACTTGAGGATCGGTACGCAGCCCACCGAGTTGTGCACGCTCATGATGGTGGAACAGGCGCCATCACCGGCGGCGATCTCCTCCAGGGCCATGGCATAGGCCAGGTAGCCGGTGTCACATCCGCCCCACTGCTCGGGCACCAGCATGCCGAAGAAGCCCAGCTCGGCCATCTCGGCGATGGCTTCCCGGGGAAAGCGGTGCTCGCGGTCCCAGTCGGCGGCAAAGGGCTTCAGACGCTCCTGGGCAAACTGCCGGGCGGCGTCGCTGATCTGCAGTTGTTCGTCATTGGGCAACATCGGGATTCCTCGTTACAGGCATTCAACGGCCATGGCCGTGGCTTCACCACCGCCGATGCAGATCGCGGCCACGCCACGCTTGAGGCCCTTCTGGCGCAGGGCCGAGAGCAGGGTCACCAGGATCCGCGCGCCGGAGGCACCGATCGGATGGCCCAGGGCGCAGGCGCCACCGTGGACGTTGACCTTGGCGTGGGGGATGTCGAGCTTGTTCATGGTCACCAGGCTGACCACGGCGAAGGCTTCGTTGATCTCGAACAGATCGACCTCGTTCAGTGACCAGCCGGTCTTTTTCATCAGCCGCTCGATGGCGCCCACCGGCGCCACCGGGAACAGGCCCGGGGTGTCAGCAAAGGCCGCGTGGCCATGGATGACCGCCAAGGGCTTGAGGCCGCGTTTGTCGGCTTCGGAGCGGCGCATCAGGACCAAGGCGGCCGCGCCGTCGGAGATCGAACTGGAGTTGGCGGCGGTGACCGTGCCGCCGTCACGGAACGCCGGTTTCAAGGTGGCGATCTTGTCCAGCTTGGCCTTGGGCGGCTGTTCATCATCGCTGATCAGCTTCGACTCCTTGCCGACCGTCACTTGCAGGGGAACGATCTCGTCCTTGAACAGGCCGTCCTTGATCGCCTGCTGGGCGCGGGTCAGGGAGGCCACGGCGAAGTCGTCCTGGGCCTGGCGGGTGAAACCGTTGGCCTCGGCGCAGTCCTCGGCAAAGGTGCCCATCAGCCGGCCCTTGTCGTAGGCATCTTCCAGGCCGTCGAAGAACATGTGATCGAGCACCTTGCCGTGGCCCATGCGGTAGCCGCTGCGGGCGCGGTCCAGCAGGTACGGTGCGTTGGACATGCTTTCCATGCCGCCGGCGATCACCACCTCGGCGCTGCCGGCCAGCAGCCTGTCATGGGCCAGGATGGTGGCCTCCATGCCGGAGCCGCACATCTTGTTCAGGGTGGTGCAGCGGGTGCCCTTGTCCAGCCCCGCGCCCAGGGCCGCCTGGCGCGCCGGGGCCTGACCGAGGCCGGCGGACAGCACACAGCCGAACAGCACTTCTTCTACCGCATCGGCGCCGATGCCGGCGCGCTGCACCGCGGCGCGAATCGCCTCGGACCCCAGTTGCGGGGCGCTGAGGCCTTTGAGTTCGCCCTGGAACCCGCCCATCGGGGTGCGCACGGCGCTGACAATGACAATCGGATCTTGAGCAATGGACATGAGAATTCCTCCTTATTTGGCGGCCATGCGCAAGGCGCCGTCGAGACGGATCACCTCGCCGTTGAGCATGCTGTTTTCAATGATATGCCGCACCAGCGCGGCGTACTCGACGGGCTTGCCCAGGCGCGGTGGGAACGGCACCCCGGCGGCCAGACCGGCACGCACTTCGTCGCTCATGCCGGCCATCATCGGGGTTTCGAAAATCCCCGGGGCGATGGTCATCACCCGGATGCCGAAACGCGCCAGCTCGCGGGCCACAGGTAGAGTCAGGCTGGCGATGGCGCCCTTGGACGCGGCGTAGGCGGCCTGACCGATCTGCCCGTCGAAGGCGGCGATGGAGGCCGTGTTGATGATCACCCCGCGCTCGCCATCGGCGTCGGCAGCGCTCTCGGCGATGGCCGCCGCGGCCAGGCGCAGCAGATTGAAGCTGCCGATCAGATTGACGTTGATCACCTGGCTGAAGCTGGCCAGGGCATGGGGGCCGTTCTTGCCCAGGACCTTCTCGCCGCGCACGATGCCGGCACAGTTGACCAGGCCGTTAAGCCCGCCAAAGGCCTTGACCGTGGCCTGCACCGCCGCTTCGGCCGCCGCCTCCTGGCTGATGTCGGCCACCACGCTGTGGCAGCCCAACTGCTGGGCCTTGGCCGCCACGGCCTCGGCGTTGAGGTCCACCAGCATCACCTTGGCGCCGGCGGCCACCAGCATTTCGGCGCTGGCCGCACCGAGGCCGGAAGCGCCGCCACTGACGAGAAAAACCTTGTTTGCGATCTGCATCGTTTCAATCCTGTTTACGCGGTAGCTGTTGACGCCGCGGCCTCTTGAGCCTTGGCAATTTCCTGGTTGCGCAAGATAAAGCGCTGCAATTTGCCGCTGGGGGTCTTGGGCAAATCACTGACAAATTCGATTTCACGGGGGTAGGAGTGGGCCGCCAGGCGCTTGCGCACATGCTGGCGCAACTCCTCGGCCAACTCCGCTGTGGCGCGGTACTGCTCGCTGAGCACCACAAAGGCTTTCACCAGCTCGGTGCGCTCCGGATCGGGCTTGCCCACCACCGCCGCCTCCACCACCGCCGGGTGCTCGATCAGGGCGCTCTCCACGTCGAACGGGCCGACCCGGTAGCCGGAGGTGGTGATCACGTCGTCGCTGCGACCGACGAAGCTGATGCTGCCGTCCTGGTTCAGCTCGACGGTGTCGCCGCTGAGGTAGTAGTCGCCGACGAACGCCTTGGTCGGCACCCCGGCGTAACCGGCGAACCAGCACATCGGCGACTGGCGCCGGTCGATGGCGAGGATCCCCGGCTGGCCGACACCCAGCTCGCGGTACTCTTCGTCCAGCACCACGATGCGGTGGCCGGGCGAGGCGAAACCGGCGGCGCCGACATGCACCGGGTGCTCCAGGCCGTGGTGGTTGCACAGCACCATGCCCAGCTCGGTCTGGCCGTAATGGTCGTGGATCACCACATCCAGCTGCTCGGCGAACCAGCGGATGACTTCCGGGTTCAGCGGCTCGCCGGCGCTGCTGACGATGCGCAGCCGCCCCTTGATCGAACGGGCGAACTGGTCGCCGCCGGCGATCAGCAGGCGGTAGGCCGTAGGTGAGCCGGTGAGGTTGGTGATGCCGTACTTGTTGATCACCCGGCAGGTGCTTTCCAGGGTGAAGGGGCCATCGTAGAAGGTGATTGGGTGACCCAGGCCCAGGGGCCCGGTGACGCCGAAATAGATGCCATAGGCCCAACCCGGATCGGCGACGTTCCAGAACGCATCCTCGGGGCGCAGGTCCACCGCGTCACGGGTGTAGTTCTGGAACGCGACAATGGCCTTGAGCGGCACTTCCAGGGCTTTCGACGGGCCGGTGGTGCCCGAGGTGAACATCAGCAGGAACGGGTCTTCGCCGGTCAGCAGCACCGGCTCGCAGTGGGCCGGATACTGTTCCAGCTCGGCCCAGAAACTGAAATCGCCACGCACGATGCCCTGCCCTTTGGCCGCCGCGACCGTGACGATGGTCGGGCACTCGGCGACTTCCGCCAGCTTCGGCCGGTTCAGCGCATCGCAGATCACCAGCTTGGCTTTGGAACTATTGAGGCGGTGCTCGATGGCCTTGGGGCCAAAGGCGGTGAACAGCGGCTGGTACACCGCGCCAATGCGCCAGGTGGCCAGCACCGTGATCAGCAACTCGACATTGCGCGGCAGCAGCCCGGCGACCCGGTCACCCTTGCCGACTCCCTGGGCCAGGAAGAAATTGGCCAGGCGTGCGGCCTTGTCCTGCAATTCGGTGAAGGTATAGGTGGCGCTACTGCCGTCGCGGCCTTCCCAGAACAGCGCGATGCGCCCGGGCAACGCATGCCGGTCGCAGCATTCGACACAGGCATTGAGCGCCGACAGCGAACCCGCCAGGGCGGCGTCGACACAGTGCTGATAATTGAAATCCTTGATGGCGGACAGGTAGTTGCGCATTGCCAGAATCCCTCACTGTTCTTATTAGGATGGGAACCTCATGAAAAGCAGGGAAATACTGGCGCCAGAGCCCTCGCGCGACAATGGTCAAAGCTATCAAGTTGCGTGACCGGTTTGGCCAAGAGCCCACGCCGGGCTTGCCGGCGCAGACGGCGTCCGGGGTGGTGCGAGGCTTGCGGGCCTCTTCGCCGGCAAGCCGGCTCCTACGGGCGCTGGGGTGGGTTATGGCGGGTCGTTGAGGATCAGGCTGCGGTAGTGACCAGGATTGGAACCGGACCATTTGCGAAACGCCTTGTAGAACGAGCTGGTGTCGGCAAACCCCAGGCGCCCGGCGATCTCGGCAAAGCTGATCTGCGGCTCGGCCAGCCAGACGATCGCCAGCTCCTTGCGCACGCTGTCCTTGAGCGCCTGGTAGCTCTGCCCCTCCTCGGCCAGGCGGCGGCGCAGGGTCGAGGCGGAGATGCACAGGCTCTGGGCCAGGCTTTCGCTTTCCGGCCACTGCTCTCCGGGCAATTGCCGCAACTGCTGCTTGATGCGGCTGGCCAGGCTTTCAGGGTCGCGGTATTTCACCAGGATGTTGGCCGGGGCCTGGGCCAGAAAGCGCTTGAGCTCTTCCTCGCTGCGCTTGATCGGCAGGTCCAGGCAATCGGCGGCGATGATCATCCGCGTGCGCGACCGGGCAAAGCGCAGGTTGTCGGAGAACATCACCCGGTAGTCGTCGCAGAAATCCGGCTGCGGGCAGCGCAGTTCGATGGCCAGGATCGGAATCCGCCGTCCCGCCAGCCAGCAGGCCACGCCGTGGACGATCATCCAGTAGGTGAAATAGGTGAAGGCCCGGCCCGGCTCATGCTCGTCCTCCTGCAGGACGATTTCCGCCAGGCTCTGCTGGCGTACCAGTTGCGCCGGCAGGCGCTCGAACATCAACGACAGAAAGCCCAGCAACGAGTCCAGCCCCGCCGCCAGGGTCGGCTGGGCCATGGCCGAGCGGCAGAGAAACGCCAGGCTGCCGGATTTCAGCCGGCGCGGGTCCATGCCGAAGAACTCATCGTCCAGGCGCCGGGCCAGCAGACGCCAGAGACGCGCGTAGGCAAGCGCCGGAACCCGCGCCGAGGCCTGCTGCAAGAGCGCCGGATCAATCCCGACCTTGCTCAGCACTTCAGCGGTGGCCGCCCCCGGCGCACAACTTTGCAGCAGCGCCTCGCGCACCAGCTGCATGGAGATGGTGTCTTTTTCCGCCATCGTGACCAACGTTTTCCTAAGAATCCCGGGAGCGCCATCTTAGGCAGTGATCGGGAAAAAGCCAGTGGGCTTTGGCCGTAGTTGACGCCCTTGCGCCAGCAAAAACCGATACGCATTCGTCCGACCCTGCAGCGCCCGAGCACCAGGGCAAGCCGAGCAAACCGCCACCACGCCCCATGACCCGGCATCCCGGCAGTGCAAAAAAGTATCGATTCAAGTGTCAGGGATGATTTGTCAGCACTGCGTTGGCGGGCTGTAATCAGCCCACCTTCTTCCTCGCCCGGCGGAAGACATAACAACAATAACCGTCCTTCTGCAGCCCGCACCGGCGCAGAACAGGAGTGACCGATGAAACCTTGCACCAAAGCCCTGCTCGTCACCACCTGCATGACCCTCAGCAGCGTCACCCTCGGCGCCCAGACCCTGACCATCGCCACCGTCAACAACAGCGACATGATCCGTATGCAGCGGCTGTCGAAAACCTTCGAGGCCGAGCACCCGGACATCCAGCTCAACTGGGTGGTACTGGAAGAAAACGTCCTGCGCCAGCGCCTGACCACCGATATCGCCACCCAGGGCGGGCAGTTCGACGTGCTCACCATCGGCATGTACGAGGCCGCGCTCTGGGGCGCCAAGGGCTGGCTGCAACCGATGCAGGACCTGCCCGCCAGCTATGAGCTGGATGACGTTTTCCCGTCGGTGCGCGAGGGGCTGTCGGTCAAGGGCACGCTCTATGCCCTGCCGTTCTACGCCGAAAGCTCGATGACCTACTACCGCACCGACCTGTTCCAGCAAGCCGGCCTGAGCATGCCCGAGCGCCCGACCTGGGAGCAGATCGGTGAGTTCGCCGCTAGGCTCAACAAGCCCGGCCAGGAGCAATACGGCCTGTGCCTGCGGGGCAAGGCCGGCTGGGGCGAGAACATGGCCCTGATCACCACCCTGGCCAACAGCTACGGCGCGCGCTGGTTCAATGAGCAATGGCAGCCCGAATTCACCGGGCCGGAGTGGAAGAACGCCCTGACCTTCTACGTCGACAACATGAAAAAATCCGGCCCGCCAGGGGCGTCGAGCAACGGCTTCAATGAAAACCTGGCGCTGTTCAACAGCGGCAAATGCGCGATCTGGGTCGACGCCAGCGTCGCCGGCTCCTTCGTCACCGACAAGGGCCAGAGCAAGGTCGCCGAGCATGTGGGCTTCACCTTTGCCCCGCATCAGGTCACCGACAAGGGCAGCGCCTGGCTGTATTCCTGGTCCCTGGCGATCCCCGCCAGTTCCAAGGCCAAGGACGCCGCCAGGACCTTCACCACCTGGGCCACCTCCAGGCAGTACGCGGCCCTGGTGGCGCAGGAGGATGGCATCGCCAACGTGCCGCCGGGGACCCGGGCTTCGACCTACAGCGCGGCCTACATGAACGCCGCGCCCTTTGCCCGGATCACCCTGGAATCGCTGAAGGCGGTGGACCCGGGCCACCCGACCCTGAAACCGGTGCCCTACGTCGGCATCCAGCTGGTGACCATTGCCGAGTTCCAGGCCATTGGCACCCAGGTCGGCAAGCTGTTTTCCGCGGCGCTGATCGGCCAGAGCACAGTGGACCAGGCCCTGGCCGCCGCGCAGCAGAGCACCGAGCGGGACATGCAGCGCGCCGGCTACCGCAAATAACCCGGCGCGTCCCGTAGGAGCCGGCTTGCCGGCGAAAGGGCCTGTGAACCTTGGGTGGCCCTTGAGCACGCCTTCGCTGGCAAGCCAGCTCCTACTGTCCACCGGCAATGCCAGCGCGCTGTCGCGCACTCTTGTACCCAACGGGTTGTGATCACCATGAATACCTCGACTGCCAAGCTCCATCTGCAAGCGCAGACGGCCCCCCGCAAGCGTCGCCAGACCAACCCCGGCTGGTTCCTGGTCAGCCCTTCGGTGCTGCTGTTGCTGCTGTGGATGATCGTGCCCCTGGGCATGACCCTGT
This sequence comes from Pseudomonas sp. TKO26, assembly GCF_003225665.1. Lineage (NCBI taxonomy): Bacteria > Pseudomonadati > Pseudomonadota > Gammaproteobacteria > Pseudomonadales > Pseudomonadaceae > Pseudomonas > Pseudomonas sp. TKO26. The sequence continues at coordinate 134,863 of NZ_QKLN01000040.1, read as the reverse complement.
ACTTTTCGCTGATCCGCTACAACCTGCTGTACCCCGGCGAAAACCAGTTCGTCGGCCTGGAGAACTTCAGCTACTTCCTCACGGACTCGGGCTTTGTGCCCGGGGCCAGCAACACCTTGCTGCTGGTGGGCAGCGTGCTGCTGATCAGCGTGGTGTTCGGGGTGCTGATCAGCGCCCTGCTGGAGGCCAGCGAGTTCTTCGGCCGCGGCCTGGTCCGGGTGCTGCTGATTTCGCCGTTCTTCATCATGCCCACGGTGGGTGCGCTGATCTGGAAAAACCTGATCTTCCACCCGGTATCGGGCATCCTCGCCGCCGTGTGGAAGCTGTTCGGCGCCCAGCCGGTGGACTGGCTGGCCCACTACCCACTGCTGTCGATCATCATCATCGTCTCCTGGCAGTGGCTGCCGTTCGCCATCCTGATCCTGATGACCGCCATGCAGTCCCTGGACCAGGAGCAGAAAGAAGCCGCGCGCCTGGATGGCGCCGGGCCGCTCGCGATCTTCTGGCACCTGACCCTGCCGCACCTGGCGCGGCCGATCGCGGTGGTGGTGATGATCGAAACCATCTTCCTGCTCTCGGTGTTCGCCGAAATCTTCACCACCACCAACGGCGGCCCGGGCTACGCCTCGACCAACCTGGCCTACCTGATCTACAACCAGGCGCTGGTGCAGTTCGACGTGGGCATGGCTTCCGCCGGCGGCCTGATCGCCGTGGTCATCGCCAATATCGCCGCGATCATCCTGGTGCGGATGCTCGGCAAGAACCTGACCGACCAGCGCTGAGGAGCCCGTCATGACCCTGCAACAATCCCGACGCCTGCGCAGCCTGCTGCTGGGCACCCTGGCCTGGGCCATCGCGATCCTGATCTTCTTTCCGATCTTCTGGATGGTGCTGACCAGCTTCAAGAGCGAAATCGATGCCTTTGCCACGCCGCCACAGTTCATCTTCACGCCGACGCTTGCGAACTACCTGCACATCAACGAGCGCAGCAACTACTTCGCCTATGCCTGGAACTCGGTGCTGATCTCCTTCAGCGCCACCGCTCTGTGCCTGCTGATCGCGGTGCCGGCGGCCTACTCCATGGCCTTCTACGAGACTCGCAACACCAAGCGCACCCTGCTGTGGATGCTCTCGACCAAGATGCTGCCGCCGGTGGGCGTACTGATGCCGATCTACCTCCTGGCCAAGGGTTTCGGCCTGCTGGACACGCGCATCGCACTGATCATCATCTACACCCTGATCAACCTGCCGATCGTGGTGTGGATGGTTTACACCTACTTCAAGGACATCCCCCGGGACATCCTCGAAGCCGCCCGCCTGGACGGCGCCACGCTGGCCCAGGAGATGCTCCGGGTGCTGCTGCCGATCGCCAAGGGCGGGCTGGCTTCCACCGTGCTGCTGTCGCTGATCCTGTGCTGGAACGAAGCCTTCTGGTCGCTGAACCTGACCTCTGCCAATGCCGCCCCGCTGACCGCGCTGATCGCCTCCTACTCCAGCCCCGAAGGGCTGTTCTGGGCCAAGCTCTCGGCGGTTTCGACCCTGGCCTGCGCACCGATCCTGATCTTCGGCTGGATCAGCCAGAAACAGCTGGTGCGCGGCCTGTCCTTTGGCGCGGTGAAGTAACCCTCGAATTCTGGAGACACCCCAATGGCTCACCTGAAAATCAGCAACCTGCAAAAAGGCTTCGAAGGCTTCGAGATCATCAAGGGCATCGACCTTGAGGTACACGACAAGGAATTCGTGGTGTTCGTCGGCCCCTCGGGCTGCGGCAAATCCACCCTGCTGCGACTGATCGCCGGGCTGGAGGAAGTCAGCGGCGGGCACATCGAGCTGGACGGTCGCGACATCACCAACGTCAGCCCGGCCAGGCGCGACCTGGCCATGGTGTTCCAGACCTACGCCCTGTACCCGCACATGAGCGTGCGCAAGAACATGTCCTTCGCCCTGGACCTGGCCGGGATCGACAAGGCCCTGGTCCAGCAGAAAGTCGAGGCGGCGGCGCGCATCCTCGAACTGGGGCCGATGCTCGAACGCAAGCCCAGGCAGCTGTCCGGCGGCCAGCGCCAGCGCGTGGCCATCGGTCGGGCGATTGTGCGCAACCCGAAGATCTTCCTGTTCGACGAACCGCTGTCCAACCTGGATGCCGCGCTGCGGGTGCAGATGGCCTGGAGCTGGCGCGCCTGCACCAGGAGCTGCAGGCCACCATGATCTACGTCACCCACGATCAGGTCGAAGCCATGACCCTGGCGGACAAAGTGGTGGTGCTCAACGGCGGCCGAGTGGAACAGGTGGGCGCGCCCCTGGAGCTGTATCACAACCCGGCCAACCTGTTTGTCGCGGGCTTTCTTGGCACGCCGAAAATGGGCTTTCTAAAGGGCCACGTCAGCCAGATGGACAGCCAGGGTTGCGAGGTGCACCTGCAAGCCGGGACGCGCCTGCGCCTGGAGCGCCACAGCGCACAGCTCAAGGTCGGCAGCGCGGTGACCCTGGGCATCCGTCCCGAACACCTGGAGCTGGGAGAGCCCGGCCCCGCCAGCCTGGCGGTGACCGCCGACGTTGCCGAGCGCCTGGGCAGCGACACCTTCTGCCATGTCCGCAACAACTGCGGCGAAGCCCTGACCCTGCGCATCCGCGGTGACCTGGCCAGCCGTCACGGCGAGCCATTGCACCTGCGCCTGGATCCCGAGCACTGCCATCTGTTCGATGCCCAAGGCCTGGCCGTTCCCCGCTTGCTGCGCGCCGCCGCCTGATCCCCTGATGACCGAGAGCCCCCGGATGAAACTCAATCGCTTGAACCTCAGCCAATTGCCGCCCCAGGTGCGGCTGCCCGCCTACTTGCCCAGCGACACCCGCCAGGGCATTGCCCACATCGGCGTTGGCGGCTTTCACCGGGCCCACCAGGCCTATTACACCGATGCCCTGATGAACCAGGGCCTGGGCCTGGACTGGAGCATCTGCGGCGTCGGCCTGCGCCCCGAAGATCGCCGCGTCCGGGACGATCTGGCCGGCCAGGACTACCTCTACAGCCTCTACGAGCTGGGTGACGGCGCCGGCCACGAAGTCCGGGTGATCGGCGCCATCAGCCAGATGCTGCTGGCCGAGGACGGCGCCCAGGCGCTGATCGACAAGCTGGCCAGCCCAGAGATCCGCATCGTCTCCCTGACCATCACCGAGGGCGGCTACTGCATCGACGACAGCACCGGCGAGTTCATGCTGCATCTGCCGCAGATCCAGCACGATCTGGCCCACCCGCGGCAGCCACGCACGGTCTTCGGCTTTCTCTGCGCCGCCCTGGCCCGTCGCCGGGCCGCGGGCATCCCGGCCTTCACCCTGATGTCCTGCGATAACCTGCCGCACAACGGCGCGGTGACCCGCAAGGCGCTGCTGGCCTTCGCCGCCCGCCACGACGCCGATCTGCACGACTGGATCGCCCGTCACGTGAGCTTTCCCAACGCCATGGTCGACCGCATCACCCCCATGACCAGCAATGCCCACCGCCTGCAACTGCACGATGAACAAGGCATCGACGATGCCTGGCCGGTGGTCTGCGAACCCTTTGCCCAGTGGGTGCTGGAAGACCGCTTCAGCAACGGCCGCCCGGCCTGGGAGCGGGTCGGCGTGCAGTTCACCGACGACGTCACGCCCTATGAAGAGATGAAGATCAAGCTGCTCAACGGCAGCCACCTGGCTTTGACCTACCTGGGTTTTCTCAAGGGCTACCGCTTCGTCCACGAAACCCTGGAGGATCCGTTGTTCGTCGCCTACCTGCGGGCCTACATGGACCTGGACGTGACCCCGCAACTGGCGCCGGTGCCGGGCATCGACCTGGCGGCGTACAAGGACACCCTCATCCAGCGCTTCTCCAATCGGGCGATTGCCGACCAGCTGGAGCGGGTGTGCAGCGACGGCTCATCGAAGCTGCCCAAGTTCACCGTGCCCACGCTCAACCGCCTGATTGCCGATGGCCGCGACACCGAGCGCGCGGCCCTGGTGGTGGCGGCCTGGGCCCTGTACCTGCGGGGGGTGGACGAAACCGGCAGGCACTACTCGATCCCCGACCCCAGGGCCGAGTTCTGTCAGGCCCTGGTGGCCGACGACCACCTGTTGAGCCAGCGTCTGCTGGGGGTGGAAGAGATCTTCGGTTTGGCGATTGCGCGCTCCGCCGAGTTCATCGCCGCCTTCGAGCGCTGCTTCAACAGCTTGCGCGAACACGGCGTGAGCACGACCCTGGAGCGCTTGCTCGCGCGATGAAGTGCGCTTGGCGGTAACGTGCCTGGCAAGGGCCCACGGGTCTTTTCGCCGCCTCGCCCAAGGCCCGGCGGCGGCCAGGGCGAGATTATCCAGAGCGCCAACAACCATCAGAACCGGGAATCCTCATGACTCAACCCAGGCTTTTTCTTGGCATCGACTGCGGCACCCAGGGCACCCGGGCGCTGATACTCGACAGCCGCAGCGGCAGCGTTCTGGGCCACGGCGCCGCGCCCCACCACCTGATCAGCGGCGCCAATGGCCGCCGCGAGCAAGACCCGGCGCAGTGGCTGCAGGCCTGCATCGGTGCAACCCGGCAGGCATTGCAGGCAGCCGGGGTGGATGGCCAGCAGGTGCTCGGTGTCGGGATCTGCGGCCAGCAGCACGGGCTGGTGCTGCTCGACGACCAGGGCCAGGTGCTGCGCCCGGCCAAGCTCTGGTGCGACACCCAAAGCAGCGCCGAGAACCAGCGCCTGCTGGACTGGCTGGGGGGCCCACAAGGCTCTCTGGAGCGTTTGGGGCTGGCCATCGCGGCGGGCTATACGCTGTCGAAACTGCTCTGGACCCGAGAGCAGCACCCCCAGGTGTTCCAACGTATCGCGCACATCCTGCTGCCCCACGACTACCTGAATTTCTGCCTGACTGGACGCTATTGCAGCGAGTACGGCGACGCCTCGGGCAGCGGCTACTTCGATGTACGCAAACGCGATTGGGACCGCGCCCTGCTGGCCCATATCGACCCCAGCGGGCGCCTGGAACGGGCCTTGCCGCAACTGCTCGAAGCGCACCAGGCGGTAGGCCGCATCCAGCCAGCGATGGCCCGGCAACTGGGCATCAGCGCGCAGGCACTGGTGGCCAGCGGCGGTGGCGACAACATGCTCGGGGCCATCGGCACCGGCAATATCCAGCCCGGCATCATCACCATGAGCCTGGGTTCCTCCGGCACCGTGTATGCCTTTGCCGACCATCCAAGGATCAGCCCGGAGCCGGCGGTGGCGACCTTCTGCTCATCCAGCGGTGGCTGGCTGCCGCTGATCTGCACCCTGAACCTGACCAATGCCACCACCCTGGTGCGCGAGCTGCTGGACCTGGACCTGGCCGGTTTCAACCAGCGCCTGGCGCAAGCGCCGATCGGCGCCGGAGGGCTGCGCCTGTTGCCGTTTTTCAACGGTGAGCGGGTGCCCGCCCTGCCCCATGCCCAGGGCAGCCTGCATGGCATGACCCTGGACAACCTGACCCAGGCCAATCTGTGCCGCGCCGTGGTCGAAGGCACCACCTTCGGCTTGCGCTACGGCCTGGACCTGTTGCGCGCGGCGGGCTTGCACAGCCAGAGCATCCGCCTGATCGGCGGTGGGGGAAAAAGGCCGCTGTGGCGGCAGATGGTCGCCGATATCATGCACACCCCGGGGATCTGCCCCCGGGGGCGCGAAGCCGCGGCCTTGGGCGCGGCGATCCAGGCCGCCTGGTGTCACGGCCGGGAGCAGCAGCCGACGCTGGACCTGCAATCACTTTGTGAGCGCTGCGTGCACCTGGACCCGAGCAGCGCCACCCAGCCTCGGGCCGAACACGTAGCGGCCTACGAATCGCTGTACCAAGACTATCGACAACGACTGACAACCCTTTGAAGAGCGAAAGACTATGTATTTGGTGTGTGGCGAGGCGCTGTTCGACTTTTTCAGCGCGGATGAGGCCGGTGCTGCGGCCAATAAAGTGGCGTTCCAGGCGATTGCCGGTGGTTCGCCATTCAACGTGGCGGTGGGTCTGCGCCGCCTGGGCATCGACACCGCGCTGCTCGCCGGGCTGTCCCGGGACTATCTGGGCCAGCGCCTGCGGCGGGTGCTGCAAGAGGAAGGCGTGCGCACCGACTACCTGCAGGAGTTCGCCGCCCCGACCACCCTGGCCATGGTCGCGGTAGGCGCCGATGGCTCGCCGCACTACAGCTTCCGCGGCGAAGGCTGCGCCGATCGCCCATTGCTCGAGGAACACCTGCCGGAGCTGGACGCCGGGGTGCGCGGGCTGCATGTCGGCTCATTCGCCCTGGTGGTGCAGCCGATTGCCGACACCCTGCTGACCCTGGTGCGCCGCGAGCGCGGGCGGCGCCTGATCAGCCTCGATCCCAACGTGCGGCTCAACCCGCAGCCGGATATCCAACTGTGGCGCCAGCGCATCGCCGAACTGGCCGGGTACGCCGACCTGATCAAGGTCAGCGACGAAGACCTGACCCTGCTCTATCCCGGGCAGGCGCCGGAGGTGCTGATTCAGGGATGGCTGCAAGACAACGCCCAACTGGTGTTCCTGACCCGCGGCAGCCAGGGCGCGACGGTATTCAGTGCCCGGCATGGCAGCTGGTCGGTGGCCACGCCCAAGGTTCAAGTGGCCGACACCGTGGGCGCCGGCGACACCTTCCAGGCGGCGCTGATTGCCTGGCTGACCGAGCAGGAACTGGACTCGCCCCAGGGCCTCGGGCAATTGACCCGCGAACAGACCGACGCCCTGCTGCGCTTTGCCGTCAACGCCGCCGCCCTGACCTGCACCCGCACCGGCCCGGACCTGCCCTACCGCCATCAACTGCAACCGCTGTAGGAGCCGGCTTGCCGGCGAAGAGGCCCGTCAGCCCTGCGCCGATTCGGGCAATGCCTTCGCTGGCAAGCCAGCGCCTGCAACATTCAGTGCCACCGTGGTGCTTTTCCTCGGCCCTGGTCAGAGCAGGGAGAAGTTGTAGCTGACGATCAGCCGGGTTTCGTCCATGTCGCGGGCGATCTTCTGGTAGTTGCTGCGGTAGGTGGCGTTGCGCAGGCGCAGGCTGAGGTCCTTGAAGGTGCCGCTCTGCACCACGTACTTGAGTTCGCTGTCGCGCTCCCACTCGCGGCCTTCGCGCAGGCTGCCCGGAACCTTGATGTGGTCGCCGCTGACGTAGCGGGTCAGGAAGCTCAGGCCATTGAGGCCAACGGCCTTGAAGTCGTAGTCGTAGCGCAGTTGCCAGGAACGCTCCTGGATCGCCGCGAAATCGTTGACCTGCACGTAGTTCACCAGGTACGGGTTGCTGCCATCCAGGTAGGGCATCGAGTTGTCGCCATACATGCGCTGCCAGCCGGCGCTCAGGGTCTGACCACCGAGGCTGTAGCCGAGCATGGTGCTCAGGGCGCGGTTGTCGATGCCGCCGGCGCGCTCGGCGCCGGTGTCGGCACTCTTGAGCAGGCGCAGGTCGCCCTTGAGCACGCCCGGCCCCAGGGGCTGGTTGGCCAGCAGGCCGACAAAATGCTGGCGGTAGATGTCTTCCAGCTCGGCGTAGTGGTACTGGCCGCTCAGCCGCTCGTTGAACTTGTAGTCCAGGCCGTAGGTGTCGAAGTGATCCGCCGTGGTGTTGCAGGCATAGCGCTTGTTCTTGCAGTGCACGCGGATGTCCTGGGCATCGGTGGAATCCCGGGCGGTGTAGCGGTTGAGCCGCGCGGCGGTCAGGGTCAGGTCCTTGACCTCCCGGGAAGTCAGCAGCGCGCCATTGAAAATCGTCGGCAGCAGGCGCCCGTCGTTGTACTTGAGCAGCGGCAGGTCCGGCAGTTGCGCGCCGTACTTCAACACCGTCTGCGACACCCGGACCTTGGCGGTCAACCCCAGCTTGGCGTACTGGTCCGCCGAACCCCGCGGGTCGTGCCCGCTGGAGGGCAGCAGGCCGCTGTTGCTGCGGTCGGGGCTGGAGTCGAGCTTGATCCCCAGCATGCCCAGGGCATCCAGGCCGAACCCCAGGGTGCCTTCGGTGTAGCCCGACTGCAGGTTGAGGATAAAGCCCTGGGCCGACTCCTCACGCTTGGAAGCGCCCTGCTCGGTGCTGCTATGGCCGTCGCGAAAATCCCGGTTGAAGTAGATCGTGCGTGATTCCAGCTTGGCACTGCTGTCCTCGAGAAAGCCGTCGGCATGAACCGACGGGGCAAATCCTGCCCACAGGACGGCGGCTCCGAGGCCCAGCAACGGGCACGGATTGATCAGGGGAAAAGGGGGACGCATGAACAGGCTCCAGCACAAATCAGTGACGCGAGGTCGGTAAGGAAAGACCCAGGGATCATTCATCCTGCAAATCAAAGATTGCAGGCTGAATTGATTGAATCAATGAGGGGCGTCAATGATGGCAGATGGCCAAAACTGCCCCAACCCGACTTTAGTCTGACTTCCCGGTCGAAAAAATACCCTGTGGCAGCGAACGGCCCGCGACCGGCGAAACCAGCAATAAACCTGTCATTTTTTTCAATTTTTCATCAGGCCAGCAGCGCCATAAAAATTGTCCGAACGATCAGAAAACAGCTCAACCCGAACAGCAGACCGTCAGTAATGGCAAAAAAGCATCATTTTTTTATCGTCCAGACATACCGTTTGTCGGATTTTTTATCTTTTGAAAATGTGAAACCAACTATTTGACGCTTTACATTGGCACCCTAATAAGAACTTATAACTCATTGTTTTATATAGTTTTATATCAAAAAACAAGATTGTGAAAAACGCCAGCGTCATTTATGCATCACCGATAAACGTCAATTAAACGTCTCTTTGTTGTGATAGTGTCAAAAAAAGAGCGCAATAGCGGCAATGTGCCATACGCCTTTTACGGAAGGTGAGCTACAGCCTCACTCAACACTCATCATGGACGAGGTCGTTCCCTTGGAAGTCAGCGTTTTCGGTACTGGTTATGTCGGTCTGGTGCAAGCAGTTGCCCTCGCCGATGTCGGGCATAACGTGATTTGTGTCGATATCGACAGCCAGAAAATCGCCCAGCTGCAACGTTCTATTCCACCGATTCACGAGCCGGGCCTGGCGACCCTGATCGAAGAGAATCAAAAGGCCGGCCGCCTGCACTTCACCACCCAGGCCAGCGATGCCGTGGGCCATGCCCAGGTGATCTTCATCGCGGTCGGCACGCCCTCCAACGAAGACGGCTCGGCGGACCTCGACCATGTCCTGGCGGTGGCGCGCAAGATTGCCAGCCTGATGCTCAGCGACAAGACCCTGGTGATCAAATCCACGGTGCCGGTGGGCACCGCCGATCTGGTGGTCGAAACCGTCGCCGAGCAACTGGCGGACCTGGGCCAGTCCCAACTGCGGGTGCATGTGGTTTCCAATCCGGAGTTCCTCAAGGAAGGCTCGGCCGTGGCCGACTGCATGCGCCCGGACCGGATCATCGTCGGCTGTGCCCACGACCTGCCCCGCCAGCAGTTGAGCGAGCTGTACGCACCGTTCAACCACAACCATGACCGCCTGATGTTCATGGACAATCGCAGCGCCGAGCTGGTCAAGTACGCGGCCAACGCGATGCTCGCCACCCGCATCAGCTTCATGAACGAGATGGCCAACCTGGCGGAGCGCCTGGGGGTGGACATCAATGCGGTGCGCAAGGGCATCGGCGCCGATCCGCGCATCGGCTATCACTTCATCTACCCTGGCGCCGGGTTCGGCGGCTCGTGCTTTCCCAAGGACTTGCGGGCACTGATCCATACCGCACAAAGCCATGGCCTGGAACCGCACATGCTCAAGACCGTGCGCGACGTCAACGAGCAGCAGCGCCATGTGCTGTTTCGCAAGCTGGACACGCACCTGGGCGGCAACCTGCAAGGCAAGGTCATCGCCCTCTGGGGCCTGGCCTTCAAGCCCAACACCGACGACATGCGCGAAGCCACCAGCCGCTACCTGATGCAGGCGCTGTGGGATGCCGGGGCCAGGGTCCAGGCCTACGACCCGGAAGCCATGACCGAATGCCGGCGCCTGTACGGCTACCGCGACGACCTGCAGCTGTGCGCCACCCGCGATGACGCCCTGCAAGGCGCCGATGCGCTGGTGATCTGCACCGAATGGAAAGCCTTTCGCGTGGTGGACTTCAAGTTGCTGCGCGACACCTTGAAGGACCGCCTGATCGTCGACGGGCGCAATCTCTACAACCCGCAACAGGCAGCGGACGCCGGTCTGCACTATCTGAGCATTGGCCTGCCCTACCGCATCCCGGAGGCCCTTGGCGCATGAATATCCTGATCACCGGAGCCGCCGGTTTTATCGGCGCCCATACCGCACTGCGTCTGCTCAAGGATGGGCACCAGGTCACCGGGCTGGATAATTTCAACGACTACTACGACCCCCAGCTCAAGCGCGACCGAGTGCGCTGGGTGGAACAGCAAGTGGGGCACTTCCCGCTGCAACGCCTGGACCTGGCGGACAGCGCCGGGCTGGAGCGGCTGTTTGCCGAAATCCAGCCCCAGGTGGTGATCAACCTCGCCGCCCAGGCCGGGGTGCGCTACTCCCTGGAAAACCCCAAGGCCTACCTGGACAGCAACCTCTCGGGCTTTCTCAACCTGCTGGAAATGTGCCGGCGCTTCCCGGTGCAGCACCTGATCTATGCCTCGTCCAGTTCGGTGTACGGGGCCAACCAGCAGACCCCGTACAAGGTCAGCGACAACGTCGACCATCCGCTGTCGCTGTACGCGGCGAGCAAGAAGGCCAACGAGCTGATGGCCCACAGCTACAGCCACCTGTTCGGCGTGCCGGCCACCGGCCTGCGCTTCTTTACCGTGTACGGGCCCTGGGGCCGGCCGGACATGTCGCCGATCCTGTTCGCCGACGCCATCAGCCAGGGGCGTCCGCTGAAGCTGTTCAACTACGGCATGCACCAGCGCGACTTCACCTACATCGACGACATCGTCGAGTCCCTGGTGCGCCTGCTGGACAAGCCACCGGCGCGGGACCCGCTGTGGGATCGCGAACAGCCGGACCCTTCCACCAGCATGGCGCCGTGGCGCCTGTTCAACATCGGCGGCCAGCGCCCGGTGGAACTCAAGGACTACGTCAGCACCCTGGAGCGGCTCCTGGGCCGCCAGGCCCAGGTGGAGTACCTGCCCCTGCAGCCCGGTGACGTGCTCAACACCTGCGCCGACGTCAGCGCCCTGGAAAACCTCACCGGTTTCGGCCCCCAGGTGCCGCTGCATGAAGGCCTGGAGCATTTCGTCCAGTGGTACCGCAGCTACTACGCCGGCGCCCGGTCCTGAGTCGGCGCCACGGCGCCCTTTACCCAACCCCTTGCAATGGAAGTACTTCCGGTGGAAATGGAAAGACCCCTCTCATCGCCCGCAACCGAGGTGCCGGCACCGGCGCGCATCGACCGGCGCAACGACCCGTTCCGGCGCAAGGTCCAGGCCGCCATCGACCTGCAGCATCACGGCTGGATCACCGGCCGCGACGGCGGCCGGCCCTGGACCCTGTCGCGCAGCAAGCGCCTGACCTCGGCGCTGCTGGCCGCCCTGCTGTTGGTGCTGCTGTCGCCGCTGCTGCTGGCGGTGGCGCTGGCGATCAAGCTCACCAGCCCGGGGCCGGTGTTCTTCGTGCAGCTGCGCACCGGTTTTCGTGGCCGGCGCTTCGGCATGTACAAGTTCCGCACCATGGTGGTCAACGCCGAAGCCCTGAAGGACTCGGTGCGCCACCTGAACAAGCACGGTCCGGACTCGGTGGACTTCAAGATCGACCGCGACCCGCGGATCACCGGGATCGGCGGCTTCCTGCGGCGCACCAGCCTCGACGAGTTGCCCAACCTGATCAACGTGGTGCTGGGCCAGATGCGCATCGTCGGGCCGCGTCCGACCTCGTTTCACGCCCAGACCTACAAGGAACACCACCTCGGGCGCCTGAGCATCTACCCCGGGATCACCGGCCTGTGGCAGGTGTCCGGGCGCAGCGACGTGGACTTCGACGGTCGGGTCACCCTCGACATGACCTACATCTTCCAGCAGAGCCCCTGGCTCGACCTGAAGATCCTGATCAAAACCCCTTTCAAGGTCCTCAATGGCCATGGAGCAAGTTGAAATGGCGGCAGCAACCCTAGCCAGTCTGAAGATCCAGCCTCCCAGCGAAAGCAACCTGGCGGTCACCGTGCTCGACCAGGAGCTGCGGGTGATCCTGCTGACCGCGGCCAACCGCAACAGCGGCATCACCAGCAGCAGCCTGAGCATGGCCAGCGAACTGGCGCGCACCAGCCGCGGCCGGGTGCTGCTGGTGGACACCAGCCTCTCGGACAACAGCCTGACCCGGCGCCTGGACCTGGACCAGCAACCGGGCTTTCTCGACCTGGCCCTGGCCGACACCCCGCCGCTCCTGGCGCAGTGCATCCAAGGCAGCGACGAGCTGGGCTTCGACTTCCTGCCCCTGGGTCGCCGCCAGCAATACGCCGAGCGCCTGACCCCGGAACTGCTGCAGACACTGTTGCAGGCCCTGGCCGCGGACTATCGCTTCGTGATCATCGACGGCGACCCGGTGTACGGCAGCGGCGACATCCTCACCCTGAGCACCCAGGTGGACGGCGTGGTGCTGGTGGTGCGCAGCGAGGAAACCCGCTGGGAAGTGGCCCAGGCCGCGGCGCAGCGTTTGATCCAGGCCGAGGCGAAGCTGATCGGCAGCGTGTTCAACGCTCGCAAGTACTACATGCCCAAGTGGGTTTATGACCGTCTCTGACCGGCACAAGGACCGTGTAACCATGAACAAGCCAAGACTCTCCCTGCTGGGCCTGTCGCTGCTGGCGGCCCTCGGCGGCTGCGTCAACCGCGAGCTGCAGCAGATGCCGGTGCAGATCCTCAGCGCCCCGGCCGACCAGGCCCAGCTCACCGAGGTCATGCCCATCGAACAGGTGCTGCGGCCCCAGGACGTGCTGGACGTGATCTTCCACATCGGCACCACCACCCAGCAGCGCTACCTCGTGCAGCCCGGTGATCAGGTGGACATCGGCTTCCTCACCGCGCCGGAGCTGGGCGGCAGCAAGCTGGTGCTGCCCGACGGCAGCATCGACCTGCCCTACGTGGGCAACGTCCAGGTCGCCGGGCTGTCCGCCGAACAGGCGCGCCAGGCCCTGGAAACCCTATACGCCAAGGTGCTGAAGAAGCCGCAGATCACCTTCTCGATCTCCCACGCCATGGCCCAGCTGGACAACCTGCGCACCAGCCTGACCAACCCGGCCACCGGCCTGAGCCGCGAGATCGTGGTCGGCTCCGATGGCCGCGCCAGCTTCCCGCTGCTGGGCAGCCTGTCGTTGCAGGGCAAGAGCCTCAGCGAGCTGCAGACCCTGGTCAACCAGCGCTACGCCAAGGAAGTGGGCCAGGTCAGCGTCGACGTGCTGCTCAAGACCACCGCCGCCAACGAAGTGTTCGTCATGGGCGAAGTCGGCCAGCCCGGGGCCTACCCGATCCGCCGGCCGATCTCGGTGCTTGAGGCCCTGACCCTGGCCAAGGGCGCCGGCCCCACCGCGCGCCTGGACTCGGTGGTGATCATGCGGCGCAAGGGCAATCAGGTCGAAGCCCGGGTCTATGACGCCGATGCGGCACTGGACGGCAAGGCCCTGCAGTTCGCCTACCTGCAACCGGACGACATGCTCTACGTGCCCAAGACCCGCCTGGCCAAGGCCGGGGCCCTGAGCAAGCAGCTGGCGGACGTGATCATGTTCCAGGGTGTCGGGTTCAGCTTCGGCTACCGCGTCGACAACAAAGAAACGAACAACAACTGAGTTCCCTCTTGATGACCAAGATCGAAAACTACCTGCATGAGTTCCTGCTCGTGTTCTTTGTCAATCGACGCCTGATCAAGCGGGTGTTCCTGGGCTTCGCCCTGATTGCGCTGCTGCTGCCGCTGGTGCTCAAGCAGAGCTTCGAGATCACCGCCGAGGTCATAGTGCAGTCCAAGAAACTGTCGCAGACCGACGCCAACACCGTGCTCACCCCGGACAGTGACAAGTTCATCCCGCCGTCCCTGGCGGACATGGAAACCGAAAGCAATATCCTGCGTTCGCCCACGCTGATCCGCGACACCATCGACCAACTGCGCCGTGAAGGCCAGTTCGGCGGCAACGAGGGCCTGTTGACCCGGCTGATCGTCAAGCCGATCCGCAATGGCCTGATCGACCCGCTGCGCAACCATGTCATCAACCCGCTGCGCGGCTTCTTCGGCCTGGCCGTGGACCCGGTGCGCGACACCAGCCTGGATGCCTTCACCGACCAGGCGGTCAAGGACCTGAAGATCGGCACCCTGCCCGGCTCCAACGTGATCTCCATCGTCTATGCCAGCCCGAATGCCGCCGAAGGCACGCGCTTTGTCGAGCGTCTGCTGGCCAACTACCTGAAAAGCCGCCAGGACCTGCAATCCAACGAACTGCCCGAGGCCTTCTATGAACAGAAGAAGGCCCAGTACCAGTCGCGCCTGGATGACCTGGAGGGCAAGCGCCAGGCGCTGCTGGAAGCGGCGCACGCCTCCGATCCCAAGGAGGAGATCACCTTCCGCCTGAACGCCATCAACACCGAGGAGCAATCGCTCAACGGCTACCGCGACCAGGCCCTGGAGAACCAGCGCCGCCTGGACTACCTGCAGAAGAACCTGGCGGCGGCACGCAAGGCCGGCCTCACGGACTACACCTTCCCCTTCGCCTTCGCCAACACCGTGGACAACGTGGCCTACGAGGACCGCGAGATCAAGCAACTGGGCGAGCAGCTGACCAACCTGGTGAGCCAGTTCGGCACCACCGCCGACACTTACCGGGCCGACAGCGTGCCGATGCAGCAGCAGCGCGAGCAGATCGTGCGGGCCCGGGCGCAGTTCCTCAAGGTGGTGGAGAACCGGGTGCGCGAGCGCAGCAGCGATCTGCAGATCACCCAGTCGGTGATCGCCCAGAAAACCGCGCGGATCAACGACTACAAGGCGCGGGTGCGCGACCTGCAAGAGGTGCTGAGCAAGCTGCGCCAGCTGGACACCGAAATCGATGCCTTGCACAAGGCCTTCTTCACCTACACCCAGCGTTATGAAGAGAGCCGTGGCGAACGCCTGATCAGCGGCGAACTGTCCAACGCCCGGGTGCTCAGCCAGCCTTACGAACCCAGTGAAGCGGCGTTCCCCAAACCCATGCTGATCATCCCCCTGGGCCTGCTCACCGGCCTGCTGCTGGCCATCGCCCTGGGCTATGTCTACGAGTTCTTCGATCACCGCTTCAAGCACCCGGCCCAGGTCAGCGACCACCTCGGCCTGCCGGTGCTGATGGTGCTCAACGCGGTTGAAGAGCAACAGCTCAATCCCTATCCACGCTGGACCTGGCGCTGGGCCTGGTATTGGGCCAAACAGTGAACGACCTGAGCCTGGCCGCACGGCCTATCGTGCACCTGATCCACAGCGGCGGCTTCTATGGCGCCGAACGCATGCTGCTGGATCATTGCCTGGTCACCCCGGGGCAGCATCGGGTGGTGTTCATCAATGCCCCGCAGAGCTTGCTGCAGCGGTTCAGCGAGGCTGGGGTGCCCAGCCACAACTGCCACTGTCTGCAGGCGCTGCTGGCCCATCTGCGGCAGCAGCCGGGCCTGCTCAACGCCCACAACTTCAAGGCTCAGGTGTTCGCCTGGGTCTGTGCCCGGCGCCTGCACCTGCCCCTGGTCATGACCCAGCACGGCTTCACCCCGCGCAGCCTGAAACAGAAGCTCTACACCTGGATCAGCCTGCGCCTGTGCCGCAGCTCTCAGGTGCGCCGGGTGGCCTGTGTGGCCCAAAGCATTGCCCAGTTGCACCGCCAGGCCGGCGTGGCCGAGGACAAGCTGCGGGTCATTCCCAATGGCCTGCCGGAGCCCAAGCGGGTATTGCCGGTGAACCAGGATGGACCGCCGCTGCGGGAGGCCGAAGTATGCCGCGACGAAATGGAGCCGATGGTCGGCTTCGTCGGGCGCCTGAGCGCGGAAAAGGGCCCGGACCTGTTTCTCGACGCACTGATCAGCCTGTGCTGGCAGCGCCCCACCCTCAAGGCGGTGTTGCTCGGTGACGGCGAACAGAACCAGGCCCTGCGCCAGCGCATCGACGCCGCCGGGCTGTCGCTGCGCATTCTGCTGCCCGGTTACCAGCAGGACATGCAGCCCTGGCTCAAGCGCCTCAACGTGCTGGTGCTCAGCTCGCGCACCGAGGGCACGCCGATGATCCTGCTCGAAGCCATGCAGGCTGGCACCCCGGTGGTGGCCTTTGCCGTGGGCGGGATTCCCGATGTCCTGCAACACCGGCAGAACGGCTTGCTGGCCAAGCCCCTGGACAGCGTCGATCTGGAGCGGCGCATCGGCCAGTTGCTGGATGACCCGGCCCTGGCCGAGGAACTGGCCCAGGCCGCCCGCGTCACCCAGCGCAAGCACTATCACCTGCCCACCCTGGCCCGCAGCTGGGATGAGCTGTATCGCCTGGCCAGGGAGAGCACCCCAGTATGATCGCCGCCCCTGTTCTCGGCCTCCTGCTGGGCCTGGCCAGCCTGCTGCTGCTCGCCAGCCCCTGGCCGTTCCTGGCGCCTTTGGTGGTGGTCGGGCTGGTGGGCCTGGCCCTGCTCTATCGCCGTCCGGGCTGGGGCCTGCTGGGCATCTGTGCCCTGGTGCCGTTCGAAGGTTTGTTCAAGGACAGCGCCTTCTCCGCGGCCAAGCTGCTGGGCGCCTCGCTGATCCTGATCATGCTGTTCAAGCTGCTGTTGCGGCACATCCCCGATACCCGCCTGCGCAGCAACCTGTGGCGGGCCCTGGGGCCCTTCCTGCTGTGCCTGCTGCTGAGCCTGATGTACAGCGAGAACCTGCTGGTGTCCCTGGACAGCCTGCGGGAGCTGGCGGTGGGCCTGGTGCTGTTCTTCGTCACCTTGCTGATTGCCCGCGAAGTCAACCTGCTGATGCTCTGCCGCCTGCTGGCGCTGAGCGTCGCCATCACCTGCGTGATCGCCCTGGTGTCGGCCAAGTACCAGGTCGGCGGCCGGGCCATCGGCCTGCTGCAGGACGCCAACTACTTCGCCCTGCTGATCGCCATGGCGGTGCCGCCGGCGATCCTGCTCGCCATGCGTGCGCCCTACTGGCCGCTGCGGCTGTTCTGGGTCGGCATCGGCCTGACCCTGATGGCCGGGATGACCAAGACCGACTCGCGCTCGGGGCTGTTGGTGGTGCTGTTCACCATCGCCATCGGCGTCTGGCACTACCGCGACCGGCTCAAGGGCCTGCGGCCCAAGCACCTGGGGTTTGCCATGTTCGCCGTGGCGATCCTGGTGCCCCTGGGCATCGCCGTGCTGCCGGCGCAGTACGTGGAGCGGATCCAGTCCCTGAGCATGCTCAAGTCCGGCTCGCACTCGGCGGACACCTCCCTGGGCCGACGCACTTCCTACCTGGTGGTGGGCGGCCAGATGATCCGCGAGAACCCGTTGCTGGGCTCGGGCCTGGGCACCTTCCCGATCCATTACGCGCAGACCGGCTTCGCCAGCAGCTTCTCGGAAAACATGAACGAGCCGGATCTGTTCCGCCGCGCCCACAACACCTATCTGGAACTGTTCAGCGAGCTGGGGATTCCCGGCGGCCTGAGTTTCGTGGCGCTGATGCTGATGGGCCTGCGCAACTTCGAGCGGGCGCGCCTGGGCTTTCTCGCCCGGGGTCAGCGCGAGCAGGCCGACATCGCCACCCACCTGGGCCTGAGCCTGCTGGCCATGGCGGTGTTCCTGCTGTTTCTCAGCGCCCCCAACCACAAGTACCTGTGGATCTTCCTGGCCCTGTCCAGCGTGCTGCGGTTGCAGGCCGAAGAGGCCCGCGGGCCGCGCCCGAGCCCGAGCTGACAAGGCCCGAGGGGCCTGCTGGGGCCGCCAAGAGCAGCACCGACAGCAGCGCAACACCGCGCCCTCAC
This sequence comes from Pseudomonas sp. TKO26, assembly GCF_003225665.1. Classification (NCBI taxonomy): domain Bacteria; kingdom Pseudomonadati; phylum Pseudomonadota; class Gammaproteobacteria; order Pseudomonadales; family Pseudomonadaceae; genus Pseudomonas; species Pseudomonas sp. TKO26. The sequence continues at coordinate 116,947 of NZ_QKLN01000040.1, read as the reverse complement.
CCGGCGCCCATGACCACCACACCATCTGGCCAAGGGAGGCAAAGATGCAAAGGATCAGCGTGATCGTGCCCATGTACAACGAGGCCCGTCACATCACCCGCACCCTGGACAGCGTGATCCTCGCGGCCAGGGTCGCGGCCGTCGACTACGAACTGATCGTGGTCGACAACGGCTCCACCGACCAGGGGCCGCAACGCGCTCGCGAGCTGGGCGCACGGGTGCTGTCGTGCCCGGGGATCGGCATCGGCGCCCTGCGCAATCGCGGCGCCGCGGTGGCCACCGGCGATTGCCTGGCGTTTGTCGACGCCGATATCGAAGTGCCCGGCAACTGGCTGCAGCTCTGGCGGCAGGTGTTGGCCGCCAACCGCGCCGACGTCCTGGCCCTGGATTGCGCCGCGCCGCGCTGCGCGCCCTGGTTCGCCCGGGCCTGGCAACGGCGCAGCCTGACCGCGGGCCGCCAGCCCCGGCCACGGCAATGGTTGCCCAGCGCCAACCTGTGCCTGCAGCGGGCCTGGTTCGAACGGGTCGGCGGTTTCGACGAGCGCCTGCGCACCGGCGAAGACAAGGACCTGGGCCTGCGCCTGCACGCCGCCGGCGCCCGTCAGATCAGCCTGCCCGAGCCCCAGGTGCTGCACTGGGGCTTTGAAGGCAGCTGGGGCGAATGGGCCGGCAAGGAACGCTGGCGCCAGGGCAGCCACGGGCAGTTGCTCAAGGCTGCGGGACTCAATGTGCGCCTGTTGCGCTTCCCCTTGCTGTGCCTGGCCTGCGCCCTGCTCAGCGGGGCGGCGCTGCTGGCCCTGGTCGCGGGCCGGCCGGGCGCGGCCGCCCTGTGTCTGTTGTTGGGCGCCCTGGCGCCGCTGCTGCTGGCCCTGCGTCAGGGCTGGCGCCACCGCGATCCGCTGTTCGTCCTGCAACTCTGGCTACTGCACGGGGTGCGCCTGCACCTGGGTGCCGTGGCGCTGGTGCAGGGACTTTTCAACCGTGCTGCCGTGAGACCTGACCGTGGCTAAGACTCTTTTCTGGCTGTGCCTGCTCCTGCCCTTCTATGCCTGGATCGGATACCCGCTGCTGCTGGCCCTGCTCAGCCTGTTCGTGCGACCGCGGCCGCAGCAGGAGGCGCTGCCGCTGTCGGTCAGCGTGATCATCGCCGCCCATAACGAAGGCCCGCACATCGAACACAAGCTGCGCACGCTGCTGCAACAGGATTACCCGGCCAGCGACCTGCAGATCATCCTCGCCAGCGACGGCTCCAGCGACGACACCGTGGCCACGGCCCTGGCCGTGCGCGACTCGCGGATCGTGGTCCTGGACCTGCCCCGGGTGGGCAAGGCCGGGGCGCTGAACGCGGCGGTGGAGCTGGCGCGCAACGACATCCTGGTGTTCACCGACGCCGATAACCAATGGTCCGGCGACACCCTGGGCAAGCTGCTGGCACCCCTGGCCGACCCGCAAGTGGGCGCCTGCGGTGGGCACATGATCATCCCCAACCCGGGGCACAACCTGAGCCTGGGCGACAGCCTGTACCGGCACTACGAGGCCTGGTTGCGCCAAGCCGAGAACCGCACCGGCTGCATGGTGTCCGCCGACGGCGCGCTGCTGGCCCTGCGCCGCGAGCTGTTCCAGCGCATTCCCGCCGAGGTCAACGATGACTTCTTCATCAGCACCTGCGCCCCGGTGGCGGGCAAGCGCATCGTCTATGTCGAAGAGGCCCAGGTCCTGGACCAGGGTGTGGACGACGCCGACAAGCAGTATCGCCGGCGCCTGCGAGTCACGGTCGGCGGCCTGCAGAGCCTGGCCCAGCGCCGCGAGCTGATGAACCCGCTGCGCCACGGCGCCTACGCCATCGCCCTGATCAGCCACAAGCTGATCCGCCGCCTGGCCCCGGTGCTGTTGCTGCCGTTGCTGCTCAGCAACCTGTGGCTGTGGGACGCCGGAGCCTTCTACAGCCTGTGCCTGCTGGCCCAGTTGCTGGGTTACGGCGCCGGGCTGCTGGGCCTGCTGGACCGTCGCGGGCGCCTGCCCAAGGTGTTTCGTCTCGCCGCCTTCGTGCTGGTAACCCTGGCCGGCATGAGCATGGGCCTCTGGCAGTTTCTCCGCGGGCGGCGCTATGCCCTGTGGAACCCACAACAGAATCGCTGACATGAACTTCAAACAATCCCTCAAGCGCCTGCTCGGCAGCGCCTACCTGCACAGCCTGGCCCGGGTACGCCTGCGCGACGCCGGGGTGGTGCTGATGCTGCACCGGGTGCTGGCCGACGACAGTGCCGCCAGCCTGCCCCATCGCGCCCCGCTGTGCGTTGGCCAGCAGCACTTCGAGCAGTTGCTGCGCTGGCTGCGGCGGCACTTCGACTGCGTGCCCCTGGAGCATCTGCTGGAGTTTCCCGGTGGCGCGCGGCCCCGGCTGGCCCTGACCTTCGACGACGGCTGGCGCGACAACGCCGAGGTCGCCTACCCGCTGCTGGAGCGCTACGAGATGCCGGCGAGCATCTTCCTGTCCACCGACTTCATCGGCAGCCGCCAGGGCTTCTGGTGGGAGTCCATCGGCGAAACCCTGTGGCAGCAGTCCGACAGCGCCGCGGCCCGGCCGCTGTTGGCGCAGTTGCGGGCACTGGCTCTGGCGCCGCCTGCCGAGCTGTTGCAAGCGGGCAACGAGCATGCCCGCAGCCGGCTCCTGGGCGAGTACCTGCAACGCCTCAAGGGCCTGGCCCCGCACAGCCTGCAGGCCCTGGCCGACAGCTGCCCGGACGATCACGCTCCCCACAGCCTGGACTGGGCACAGGTCAGCCACCTGGAGCGTTCGGCGCTGGTGCGCTTCGGTCCCCACGGCGCCAGCCACGGGATTCTCACCCAGCTTGACGGCCCGGCGCTGCACGCCGACCTGCAACGCTCCCACGCCGCCTTGCAGCAACACTGCCAGGCGCCGCTGGGGGTGTATTGCTACCCCAACGGCGATCACAGCCCCGAGGTGCGCGCCGCGGTGGCCGCGCTGGGCTACCGCTACGCCCTGGGCACTCGCCCGGGGCTGATCGAGGCCGAGGGCAATCCGTGGTTGGCCCTGCCGCGCATCGACGTCAGCCAGGCCAGCGCCGCCCGCCCGGGGTTGCTGGCCTGGCGCCTGCTGCAAGGAGCCCGGGCATGAAGCGTGGCAGCTACCTCTGGCACCTGGCCCTGAGCATGGGCACGCGGCTGGCGATGATCGGCCTGCGCCTGCTGCGCAACGTGTTGCTGGCGCGCCTGCTGGGCCCCGCCGATCGCGGCCTGTTCGCCCTGCTCAGCACCCTGCCGGAATTGATCGCCGCCCTGACCAGCGGCGGCCTCAACACCGCCGTCGGTTATGACGCGGCGCGCCAGCGCCCCATGGGCCTGCTGCTGACCCAGGTGCTGGTCTACGGCTGCCTGCTGGCCAGCCTGCTGACCCTGGCCGGGCTTTGCGTGATGCAGACCCTGGGCAGCCACTGGGAACTGAGCCTGCAACTGGGGGACCTGGCCTGGCTGTTGCTGCTGGCGGTGCCGCTGAGCGTGCTCAAGAGCGGCCTGTTGACCCTGCACAACGCCGACGGCCGGGTCGAGGCCTTCAACGCCCTGCGCCTGCTGGAGTCCCTGGTGCCGCTGCTGCTGTTCGTCGGCCTGTGGTGGATCTGGCGCGACCAGCCGCTGTCGGCGGCGCTGCTCAGCTGGCTGGGCGGCACCTTGCTGGTGGCACTCGTCGGCACCTGCTGGCTGCGGCGCTGGCATGACCTGCGCCTGCGCTGGCAGCCCGGGGAGCAGGGCAAGCTGCTGCGCTACAGCGCCCAGAGCCATCCCGGGGTGCTGGCGCAACAATTGATGCTGCGCTCGGATTACCTGTTCATCGGTGCGCTGCTGGACCCCGTCGCCCTCGGCTGGTACGCCATGGCCAGCGCCGCCGCCGAGCTGCTGCTGATCATTCCCGAGGCGGTGACCACACCGCTGATGAAGCGCCTGCTGCAACAGGGCCATGGCATCGAGCAGCTCACCGCCCTGGCCCTGCGCCTGACCGCCACGGTGATGCTCGGCGCCTGCCTGGGCATGGCGCTGATCGGCCAATGGCTGATCGTGACCCTGTTCGGCGCCGCCTATGCCCCGGCCTACGGCGCCCTGCTGGCCTTGCTGCCGGGGCTGTTCGGCCTGTGCTACGCGAGCATCCTGCGCCTGGACCTGCTGGGCAAGCAGCGCCCCGGCAGCCTGTCGCTGCTGCTGGCCGGCGGCGCCCTGTTCAACCTGATGCTCAACGCGCTGCTGATCCCGCCATTGGGCATCGTCGGTGCCGGCCTGGCCTCATCCATCGCCTACCTGGCGGTGAGCCTGGTGATGCTCGGCCTGTACTGCCGGCTCAGTGGCGTGCCCTGGTACCGCACCCTGCTTCTGCTACCTGGAGACATTGCCCACGTGCGCCAGTTGTTGCGCCCTAAGGAAAAGCCCTGATGACACCCCGTTCCCTGTTCGCCCTGATGCTGATCACGGCGACCCCTTCGCTACAGGCGGCCCCCATGCAATGGGCCGATATCCGCGACGGCAGCCTGTACCTGCAACTCGACCGCCCTGACACCCTGCAACTGCGCTGGAGCCCGGCCTGGCAGAGCGACGCCAATCAGGAACAGCTGTACCTGCTGCAACCCGATGGCCAGTTGCTGCAACAGTTGGACATTCGCGCCGACCAACCCTACGGCCAGCGTGACCTCGCCCTGCCCGCGGCCAGCGGCGACTATCGCCTGCAGGTGCCGGGCTACAGCTTTCGCAACTTCAAGGTCAGCCACGACAGCTCGACCCTGGCCCAATTCGAACCGGCCAAGGTGCATTTCAGCGCCGATGTGCCCAGCGGCGTCGAGCTGTACTTTCGCGTGGCCGCCGGCGAACAGGCACAACTGGCCGGCAAGTATTACGGCGGGGTCAGCGTGCTGCAGGCCACGCGCCTGAGCGACGGTGAGCAACGGCGCCTGCAGCTGGTGGAGCATCCGCAATACGGGCAGTTCGACCGTATCGCCCTGCCCGTGGCCGCGCAGGACGAGGTCTGGCGCCTGACCCTGGGCGGCTCGGGCAAGGCGGCGTTCTGGCTCGACGGCAGTGCCAACCTGTTCGCCCAGGACTTGCGCCAGCTGCACCCGCTGCAATGGCTCCCGGGCCGGGTCGAACTCGAACTCAAGCCGCAACGGCGCGGTCCCAGCCCGCAGTTGGGAATCGCCCTGCCCTATGCCGCGCCGCCGCCCTCGACCTTCGAGCTGCTGCGCGCCCTGGGGCCGCGGGCGGCGAACTTCTACAGCTTTGTCGATGTGATCCGCCAGGAGCCCGAACGAGAGCTGAGCTTTCGCCGCCTGTACCGCGAGACGTTCAACATCGACCGCGACATCACCCTGCTGGCCGGCACCGGGCGCCAGGCGGTACTGGAGGCCGATAGCCAGACCTTGGCCGGGCTCGACGCCTGGCTGGCGGACAGCGTGCAACTGGGCAACCGGGGCCTGCACTACCTGGCGTTCGCTGACGAACCCAACCTCAACTACCCCAGCTACGAGGTGTTCGCTGACTATTTCGCGCGGATGCTGGAGCACACCAAGGCCAACCCCGAGGCTCGGGCCGCCGGGGTACGCATCGCCATGCCGGTCAGCTCGCGACTGCTGGACGGACCGTTTCGCGTTGGCGCCGGGCAGCGCCGAGGCCTCGACTGGGCGCGCCAGCTGCTGGCCGCGCACGCCGCCGACATCGATGCCCTGGCCTGGCACGAGTGGATGATCCGTGACCTGCTGGCCACCCGTCGCTATCGCGCCAGCGTGCGCGCCGCCGCCGACCTGGTGGGCCTGGACCAGCAAGGCCGGCCGCGCAAGGCGCTGCTGCTGAGCCAGACCAATATCTCCAGCGGCCCGGACCTGAGCCCCTATCAGCAGGACACCCACTACGCCGCGTTGTGGTGGACCTCGGTGGTGATCAACGCCTCCCAGGACGGCCTGCTGGACATGCTCAACTGGTTCCAGGCCGCCGACGAACCCGAGTATCCCAAGGGCATGCTGGCCCAGCAGGACGCCCAGCGCTTCAGCCTCAAGCCGGTGGCCCGGGCCCAGCAGTTCATCCAGCAGCACTGGCTGGGTGAGGTCCAGGCCCTGGACAACCCGGCTTTTGAAGTGGATGCCCTGGCCCTTGTGGACGGCACGCGCCACAGCCTGCTGGGGGTGGCCAAGACCCCGCGGGAGCAGACCATCGATCTGGGGGGCGCGCCACAGCTCTGCGAGTCCGGCCCCAGCCTGCTGCTGCTTGGGGCCGATGGCCGCGCCCGCGCCGGCCAGTTGCAGTGCCACCAAGGCCGGGCCAGTTTCCAACTGCCCGGTGAAACCCTGTTTGCCTTGACCTGGAACACCTTATGAGTCGCCTGACCGGCCTGTTGGCCAAGATCCGTCGCAAGGGCCTGCGCGGTAGCCTGCGGGTAGTGCGTGAACGCTTCTTCTATTACCACTGGGAACTGCTGACCCTGGAACGCGCCCTGGCCCTGCCGGTGCCCTGCCCCATCAACCCGCAGCGCTGGCCCCAGGTGCCCATCACCCGGGAGCTGCTGCCGGCCTTCGACAAATACTTCAAGGCCCAGTTGCCGGCCATTCGCGGCCTGCTGGACAAGGGCAGTCGCGGCAGCGCGCACCTGGACGAAGACGGCAACGTGATGATGATGGTCTGGGTCAGCGAGCGCGATTACTACGATGACCAGCTGTACCGCTGCTGGATGCGCGTGCCCCCCGGCTGCCTGTACCAGTTCGCCGGTGAATGCGCGCCGCCGTTTCGCGGCTCCGGGGTGGTGATCCTGGCGCAGAAGATGCTCTGGGACGAGTACCGCGAACGGGGCTTCAAGGCCACCCGGGCCCTGGTCAACGTGCGCAACGAGGCGGCGCTGAAGATGCACATGCGCCTGGGCTTTCAGGAAGTCGGCGAATCCCTGCATGTGCATTGCCTGTTGCGCTGCCTGCACTGGCATCGCCGCCGCCCCTACCACCAGCCCCGCCTGCAGCACCTGCGTCGCGGTCGCCTGGCCCAAGCCCCGGTCGCCACTGGCCATGACAAGGAGCGCTCGTGAATCTGCGTTGGCAATGGTGCGCCAGCCTTGGCGCACAAGACTTCCCCGCCGGGGCCTATGAACAACTGTGCCAGCAGGTCGAGGGGGCAACGCCGTTCAATCGCCTGAGCTGGCTGCGGGGCGCGGAACAGGCCCTGCAACAGCAGCAGTTGCAGATTCTCCTGGGCTGGCAGGGCGAGCGCTTGCTGCTGTGCCTGCCGCTGATCCGCTGCCGCGAATCCCGGGCCGGGATGAGGCTGCAGGTGGTACGCCACCTGGGTCATCCCCTGAGCGATCGCCTGGCGCTACTGGTGGCCGAGGCCGGCCACCCGGCCATGGCCGAGGCGCTCGGGCAGATCCGTCGGCAACTGCCCCACGATCTGCTGCAACTGCATGAGCTGGTGGGCGCCGACCGCCTGCTGGCGCCCTGGCGCCGGGCCAGCAGCTACAGCCAGCCGGCCCTGAGCTGTCGCGTGCCGGAGCACCTGATCGTCGCCGCCGACCGCGAAGAACCCAGCGGCACCCTGCGCTACGAACTGCGCCGGGGCCGCAAGCGCTGTGGGGAAATCGACGCCCGGGTGGTTCGCCTGGCCCCCGGGGCCGACGACATCGACCAGGTACTGCAGCGCCTGCGCGAGGTGGAGCAAGCCAGCTGGAAAGGCGCCGACGGCCTGGGGATCTTCTCCGGGCCTCAACGCCAGCGATGGATGGGCACCGCGTTGCGCGGACTGGCCGCCGAAGGCTGTGTGCGGGTGGTGCTGCTGGAACACCAGGGGCGCTGCATCAGCTATCGCCTGGGCCTGCTGGAGCGCGGGCGCCTGTATGACTACAACATCGCCTTCCTCGCCGAGTACGCCAACCTGGGCAGTGGCCGGCTGCTGCTGGACGAGTGGATTCGCTGGGGGCTGGATGATGGCTGGCAGTGGGTGGACGCCTCCCGGGTCAGCCTCAGTCGCTCCAGCCATCAACTGCACGAACGCATGAGCGGCCTGGTGTTGCAACAGCGCTGGAGCTTCTATTCCTGGCGTCCCCGGGGCTTGTTGCTGGGGCTTGCCGAACGCCTCTGGCTGCTGCTCAAACCGCGCCTCAAGGCCTGGCGCGAACGCCGCCAGGCCGATAACGCACAAGGAACCCGCCAATGAAACAGACCCTCAGCGTGACCCGGGCAAACCGGGTCATCGTCAACGCCGACGATTTCGGCCTCGATCCGGACTACAACCAACTGACCCTGGACGCCTTCAAGCGCGGTGTGATCAGCTCGGCGACCCTGATGGCCAACATGCCGGCCTTCGAGGACGCCTGTCGCCTGAGCCATGAGCACGGGCTGCTGGGACGCATCGGCCTGCACTTCAACCTGACCTACGGCGCGCCTCTGAGCCAGGGCATGGCCCGCCAGCCGCTGTTGTGCAACGCCCAAGGGCAATTCGAGCTGGGCCTGTCGCGCTCCGCCCTGCGCCTGCCGAAAGCGGCGGCCGACGCGGTGTGGCAGGAGCTGCAGGCGCAGTGGCAACGCTGCCTCGACCAGGGCCTGCGGCCCAGCCATATCGACTCGCACCAGCATGTACACAATCTGTGGCCGGTGGCGCCGATCGTCGCCCGCTTCGCCGCCCGGCAGGGGGTGCCCGTGCGCCTGGCGCGCAATGTCGGCGGCAATATCGGCCCGCTCAAGCGGCTGTTCAAAAGCGCCTTGAACCGACGCATCGCCTGGCTGGCGGGAGGTTCGGTGCGTTGGGTGTGCACGCCCAGGGACCTGCTGGAGGGTTTTTGCCCGGCCGGCGTGGTGGAGGTGGTGGCGCACCCGACCCGGTTGGCCGATGGCGATTTTGGCGACGACTACCTGCCACCCGGGCAATCCCTGAAGCAGTTGCTGAAGCGCGCCCTGCCCCAGCATCAACGGATCGCCTACAGCGAACTGTGAAGCCGGGCCGGACGCGGCCCGGGAGCCGCCCATCGTCGGGCGGTATATAGGACAGGAACGATATATTTCAAAATCTATCAAAGATCTCTTAATGATAGATTAATCCTAAATAAGCACTCTATTTCGGAGCGCACTGGCCCGGAACGCTTTTAGGGCTTCGTGCAGCGGGTTCAGTCCTCGGGCTGAACCGTCACTGTCTGTAATGGAGAACCACTATGAACACACGCAAGCGCTTTGCCCTGGCCGCCCTGGCCCTGTACGGATTCACCGGCCTGGCCCAGGCCTCGGATGTCAATGTCGAAGTCGTGCCTTATCACTACGGCATGCGCCTGGACGTGGCCAAGGTCATCTCGATGACCGAGCCGCCGACCAGCCGCTGCGAGGTGGTGACCGCCAATATGCGCTACATCGACAAGGCGGGAGAACTGGCGGAAATCTCCTACCAGAAGCACGCTCACGCTTGCCTGTACGAAAACTGATGCAGCGTGGGGCAACCCAAGGGGCGGGCCTCGCTGAGCGTTGCGACCGCGCTCAATGGGCCCTGCGCTTGAGGCCTGGCAACCCGCCCGGGGCATTGGCCAGGTCGTAGCGCAACTCGGCGATCAGTTCGTTGATTTCCCGGCAGCCATTGAGCTGCGCAGCGTCAATGCCGCTGACCAACAGCTCGACACGGTCGGTTTCATGGTCGCCATAGACCTTGACCGTCATCGACAGGTCCGGGCTCAGGGTGCATTGGCAGCGTTTGGGCAGAAAGCTGCTCTCAATGATGTTGCGCAGTTCCAGGGCAGATAAAAACATGCTGAAGCTCTCCATCTGTTCAACACGACCAGTCAATGGGCGAATGCCTGCTGGTCGCGACGTCCGTGTTCGTTAGCGATTCTGGCTCAGGTCCGTTTTGTCCTTACAGACGAAGCCAAGTTACAGAGTAAGTCGCTTTGGCGACCTTGCTAAATTCGATTTCACTCTCAGTACCAGGGGCTTTGACTTTAAGCCGGCCATGGCAGGCGGTTGCGCTGGCGCTTTGCCGCCCCGCAGAATGCCCGGGGCGTCGTGTACGGGTTGATTGATCGCCTGACCCGATCACAACAACGCTGATCCTTCCCCTCGCCCGGAGTGCCTTCTTTGATTACCTGCCATGTCAAATACGTGATCGATCCCTACCAGTTGCCCGAGTTCGAAGCCTATTGCAAAGCCTGGATCGCGGTGGTCAGGCGTTTGGGCGGCACCCACCATGGCTATTTCCTGCCCTCGGAAGGCGCCAGCAACATTGCCTATTGCCTGTTCAGCTTCCCCTCCCTGGCCGATTACGAAGCCTATCGCCAGAACGCCCTCAGCGACCCGGACAGCGTGGCCCTGGTGGCGTCGGTGATGGAGAAGAAGTTCATCCTCAGTTACGAGCGCAGTTTCCTGCGCCCAGTGCTCTCGTAGGCGCCGGCGTTGCCCGCTCTGGCGGGCCTCTTCGCTGGGGAACCCGCGGCTAGGCCGGGATGCTGCTCAAGGCGGCGCGTTCGGCGACGTGGCGCAGGCTGTCGAAATTGATGTTGGCGCCAGAGTCGATGGCCACCAGGGTCTGGCCGCTGATGCCGCCCTGGGCCACGTACTGCTTGATCCCGGCCACCGCCAGGGCGCCGGACGGCTCGGTGATCGAGCGGGTGTCGTCGTAGATGTCCTTGATCGCGGCGCACAACTGGTCGTTGCTGACGCTGATCACCTGGTCCACATGATGCCGGCAGATCTGAAACCCATGCTCGCCGATCTGCGCCACCGCGACGCCATCGGCAAAGGTGCCCACTGCGGGCAAGACCACCCGCTCCCCCGCCGCCAGTGCCTGCTGCAGGCAGTTGGAATGTTCTGACTCGACACCGACGATGCGGATCTGCGGCTGCAGGTATTTGACGTAGGCGGCGATCCCGGCGATCAACCCGCCACCGCCCACCGGGACGAAGATCGCGTCCAGCGGCCCCGGGTGCTGGCGCAGGATCTCCATGGCCACGGTGCCCTGCCCGGCGATCACATGGGGGTCGTCAAAGGGCGAGACGAAGGTACTGCCGGTGTGCTGGGCCAGGCTCAGGGCGTGGGCCAGAGCAAAGGGAAAACTCTCGCCATGCAGAATCGCCTCGGCATCGCGGCTCTGCACCCCCAGCACCTTGAGTTCCGGAGTGCTGGCGGGCATCACGATGGTTGCCTTGATCCCCAGCTCCCGCGCGGCCAGGGCCACGCCCTGGGCATGGTTGCCGGCGGACGCGGTGATCACCCCCCGCTGCTTCTGCTCCGGGGTAAGTTGCGCCAGGCGGTTATAGGCGCCACGGATCTTGAAGGAAAAGGTCGGCTGCAGGTCCTCGCGCTTGAGCAGGATCTGGTTGCCCAGCCGTTGCGACAGCGCGGGCGCCGCCTGCAACGGCGTGCAGATCGCCAGGTCGTAGACCGGCGCGGCGAGGATCATCTTCACGTAGCGTTCCAGCAAGGCCATGTCGGCGCTGGGCAAAGGGGGGCTGGCAAGACGGCTGGGGTGATTCATGAGGGTGCTCCTGGCTGTGTTCGGAGCCCGGGAGACAGAGAGAAAAAACCCGCCTCCAGGGCGGGTTGGGTGCAGTCGTCAGCAAGCCCGCCAATCGGTAATGGCGGTAATAATGCTTGGCTGGGGACGATAGGCAGAAAAAGTCATGGACCGGGAACTAACCGCGCCTGCCCCTTGTGGTCAACGCTTTTCTCCGCGACTCACGCCCAGCACCAAAGCGCCCACCAGCTCACGGCTTGCCGCTTGCCGCTTGCCGCTTGCCGCTTGCCGCTTGCCGCTTGCCGCTTGCCGCTGATTATACGAAACATATACGATTCATATATTTGCTCAAGGGAGCCCCAAGCATGGGCATCGTCAAGATCTCCGATGAACTGCACCAGCAGATCCGCGTGGCCAGCACCGCCATGGATCGCTCGATCAACGCCCAGGCCGAGTTCTGGATCAAGATCGGCCTGCTGGCCGAGCTTAACCCGCACCTGGCCTACAACGACCTGATCAACAAGTTGTTGCTCAACAAGAGCGATCTGCTCAGGGGCCAGGCATGACCCAGGCACTGATCAAGACCCCGGAACAACTGGCGCTGATGCGCGAATCCGGGCGGCTGCTGGCCCAGGTATTCACCTTTCTCGACGGTTTTGTGGTCGCCGGCCTGTCGACCCTGGAGCTGGACAGCGCGGTGGAACACTTCATCCGCCACCAGCTCAAGGCGCGCCCGGCCAGCAAGGGCCAGTACAACTACCCCTTTTGCATCAACACCTCGATCAACGAGGTGGTGTGCCACGGCATGCCCGATGCCAAGGCCGTGCTCAAGGACGGCGACATCGTCAACATCGACATCACCCTGGAAAAGCACGGCTACATCGCCGACGCCAGCAAGATGTACCTGATCGGCGAGGTCGGCCCCAAGGCCCGGCGCCTGGTGGACACCACCTTCGAAGCCATGTGGGCGGCGATCAAGGTGGTGCGCCCCGGCGCTCGCCTCGGCGATATCGGCCATGCCATCCAGGCCCACGCCGAGGCCAAGGGCTACAGCGTGGTGCGCGAATACTGCGGCCACGGCATTGGCCGGCAGATGCACGAAGAGCCGCAGATCCTGCACTTCGGTCGCCCGGGCACCGGTCTGGAGTTGCGTGAGGGCATGGTCTTCACCATCGAACCCATGCTCAACCAGGGCAGCGCCCGGGTCCGCGGGCTCAAGGACGGCTGGACCGTGGTGACCCGCGACAACGGCCTGTCGGCCCAGTGGGAACACACGGTGGCGGTGACCCGCGATGGCTTCGAGGTGCTGACCCTGCAGCCGCAGTAAGACTCAACCGGCCCGGTGGCTGTGGCCGGTGAGCCGACGCAGCCCCAGGGACATGCCGGCCGCCGCCAGCAGCATGGCCAGCAGCAACAGCGAATAGGCGATCCACCACGGCGTGCCGGCGGTCATCATGCTGAACTCGGACATGCCGCCGATGCTGGCAATCAGGTTCAGCGGCAGGAACACCACGTTGATCAGCGTCAGCTTGCGCAACAGCTTGTTGGTGCTGTTGTTCATTAGGTTGCCCCGGGCGTCCATCAGCCCGGCAAACACCGTGGAGTAGATTTCCGCCTGCTTGTAACACTGGTTGTTCTCGATGATCAGGTCGTCGATCAGGCCAACCGCCTGCGGGCCGAAGCGCTCCTTTTCGGCGTGGTTGCGCAGCCGGGTCAGCAGCGCACCGTTGCTGTGCAGGGCATTGAGGTAATAGATCAGGCTCTCGCTCAGGTTGAACATCTGCATCAGGTGGCGGTTTTCCATCGAGCTGTTGAACTTGTGCTGCAGCTCCCTGGCCACCAGCTTGATCACCTTGAGGTGCCCCAGGTAGTGATGGATGTTGTTGAGCAACAGGTCCAGCAGCACATCCAGCGGGCTGTGCAGATGATGGCGCGCGCCCAGGCCCAGCAGTGGCGTGTCGTCGGGGGCGATCACCAGCAGCCGGTCGGGGCAGAACAGCAGGCCGCAGGACGACACTTCGAAGGACAGGCTGCCGCCACCGGAATAGTTTTCCGGACGCTTCCAGATCAGGAACAGGTAATCGGGATGGAATTCGATGCGCGACACTTCATCCGGGTCCAGCGCCGAGGCCAGGGCGTGCTCGTCGAGCTTGAAGGCGCTGTGCAACAGCTCGCGCTCCGCCAGGTCCGGGTTGCTGAACAGCATGACCTGCGCCTCCCCTGCCGGTACTGCCTGCAAGCTGCCCTGGGCCAGCCGATAGCTGTGGATCATCGCCGCCTCACCAGGCCTGGCCGCGACGCTTGAGCTCCAGGCGGCGGATGAATTCCTCCAGCACCAGGGAGTACAGATCGTCCTGCAGGTAGGCGTCCTCGATGCCGGCGTCGAGGTTGGGGTTGTCGTTGACCTCGATCACCACCACCTTGTCCCCGGACTGCTTGAGGTCGACCCCATACAGCCCGTCGCCGATCAGGTTGGCGGTCTTTACCGCCAGCTCCACCACTGCCCGCGGCGCTTCGTGGACCGCCAGGGTGCGGCACTCGCCGTTGATGTCCTGGCCCTTGGCCTTGTGGTTGTAGATCTGCCAGTGGCCCTTGGACATGAAGTACTGGCAGGCAAAGATCGGCTTGCGATTGAGCACGCCGATGCGCCAGTCGTACTCGGTGTAGAAGAATTCCTGGGCCAGCAGCAGCACCGAGTGCTCGAACAGTTCGGCGGTGGCCGCCAGCAGCGCCTGCTGGCTCTCGACCTTGATCACGCCCCGGGAGAAGCAGCCGTCGGGGATCTTCAGCACCAGGGGAAAGCCCAGGCGTTCGCCCACCCTCTCGAAATCCTCCGGTCGCTCCTTGTAGAGAATCTCGGTGGCGGGCATGCCCAGTTGGTGGCCCTTGAGCAGGTCCGTGAGATAGACCTTGTTGGTGCAGCGCAGGATCGAGGTCGGATCGTCCATTACCACCAATCCTTCGCTCTCGGCCTTCTTGGCGAAGCGATAGGTGTGGTTGTCGACGCTGGTGGTTTCGCGGATCAGCAACGCGTCGTATTCGGCCAGCCGCGAGTAGTCCTTCTTCTCGATCAGCTCCACGTCGATGCCCAGGCCCTTGCCGACCCGGATAAAACTCTCCAGCGCCCGGGCATTGGAAGGCGGCAGCGCTTCATGGGGATCGTGAAGTATCGCCAGGTCATAACGGGCCAGTTGCCGGGAACGCGGCACCCGCCAGACTTTGCGGCTGAAACTGTCCAGCGAGTTGGCAAACTGATCTTCCTGATCGTCGCGCAACTTGTGCAAGGCACCGCACTTCACGCCTTCGATATGCCAACTGTCGGTTCTCTTGAAATCAACTAACAGAATCGGACAGGGGAACAATTCAAACAGCTGGCGGGCCAACTCCTGCAATGGCTCGATATGCGTCTTGCCGAAGTAGAGGGTTAAAGTGAAGCCTTCGGTATCGCTGTAAAGATGATTGCTCAGGGCCTTTTCCAGGGTCTTGTCCAGGTCGTCCAGAGCCAACCCGTAAAGGGCCTTGCGGGTCAGTTCGCTGATCGTGCGCACCGAGGGAATCACCCGGTGGCCGCGGGCCTCGGCGAGCAACGAGCAATAGTAACCGTGCCCCAGGTACTTGTAGCTGCGGCACAGGTTGATCACCTGGATCCGTTTTCCCGGCACACTTTCGCGGCTCTGTTCGAGGTACTCCTGGGCCGTGAGAATGTCTTCACTGGGAAAGTAGGACGCCCAGTCTTCCTTGCGTTCGACAATGATGATGACTTGACTTGAAGTTCTGCCCAGTGGGGAAAAATAACTTGTCGAAGTGATTGTCGCCGGCAAACTTTGCTCGGATACTTCTCGCCAATGACCTTGTACCGCTGACATAAAGTTCGCTCTCGCTGAAGAACCTGACCCTTTCTATTAAGCACGAACTTTTTTTGAAGTCTCGTTTCGTTACGCAACTTTTACGGCGGTTATATGGATCTTGTCTTTCGCACTGCAACCCCCGACGATCTGCCGGCGCTGGTGGCCCTGGAACAGCAATGTTTCACCAGCGACCGGCTGACCCCGCGCAGCTTCCAGTGGATGATCAACCGCGCCCACGGCCAACTGCTGGTGGCCGAGCATCAGGCGCGGTTGCTGGGCTATGCCCTGGTGCTGTTTCATCGCGGCACCTCCCTGGCGCGCCTGTACTCCATCGCCATTGCCGAGGACGCCCGAGGGCTGGGCCTGGGCAAACGCCTGCTGCAACGGATCGAGGCCTGCGCCCTGGCCCATGACTGCGCCTACCTGCGCCTGGAGGTACGCACCGACAATCCGGCGGCGCTGGCCCTGTACGAACGCCATGGCTACCGGCGCTTTGCCCGGATCCACGACTACTACGAAGACCACGCCGATGCCCTGCGCCTGGAGAAACGCATCCTCCAGCACCGCGAAACCCGCAGCATCCGCGTGCCTTACTACCAGCAGACCACCGACTTCACCTGTGGTCCGGCCTGCCTGCTGATGGCCATGGCCGCGCTGCAAGCCTCGCGCCCCCTGGAACGGCGCGAGGAACTGCAGATCTGGCGCGAAGCCACCACGGTATTCATGACCTCGGGCCACGGTGGCTGCAGCCCCCAGGGCCTGGCGCTGGCTGCCTGGCGCCGGGGCTTTGCCGTGCGCCTGCAGGTCAACAGCGCCGGGCCGCTGTTTCTCAATGGCGTGCGTGACGAGCATAAAAAGGACGTCATGCGCCTGGTTCACGACGAGTTCTGCAGGGAACTGGACGCCAGCGAGGTGCAGCAGGTGCTGGGCGGACCGCTGGAGCTGGCCAAGCGCCTCAGTGAAGGCGGCCAGCCCCTGGTGCTGATCAGCAGCTATCGCCTGACCCGTTCCAAGGCCCCCCACTGGGTGATAGTCACCGACTGCGACGACGATTTCGTCTACCTGCACGATCCGGATGTGGACCACAGCCAGCACCGCCAGCCCATGGACTGCCAGCACTTGCCGGTGAGCCACGGCGAGTTCGACAAGATGTGCAGCTTCGGCAGCAGCAAGCTGCGGGCCGCGGTCATCCTCTCCTCGCGCGCCCAAGCGTAGGAACCGGCTTGCCGGCGAAGCGGCCCTTGAGCCTGGTGCTGTGCTCGCCGACGCTTTCGCGGGCAAGCCAGCTCCTACGGCTGTGGGTGTTGGGGCGGATTACTCCAGGCCGACCTTGTACAGCGCGCCCTGATCCTCGTCGGTGAGGATGTACAGATAACCGTCCGGCCCCTGGCGCACGTCGCGAATCCGCGCCTTGAGGTCCCCCAACAGACGCTCTTCATGGATGACTCGGTCGCCATCGAATTGCAGGCGGATCAGTTCACGGCCGGCCAGGGCGCCGATGAACAGGTTGTGCTGCCAGGGCTTGAAACGATCGGCGTCGTAGAAGGCCATGCCGCTGATGCCGGGAGACTTGTCCCAGACATGATGCGGGGCCAGGGTGCCCGGGACCGTCTGGCCCGTGGCCTCGGGAATCGGCTGGCCGGAATAGTCGACCCCGTGGGTCGCCAGGGGCCAGCCGTAGTTCTTGCCGCGCTCGATCAGGTTGATCTCGTCGCCGCCCTTGGGTCCGTGCTCGTTCTCCCACAGGGTGCCGCTCCAGGGATTGAGCGCCGCGCCCTGGGGGTTGCGGTGGCCGAAACTCCAGATCTCCGGTCGCACCCCGGGCTGGCCGACAAAGGGGTTGTCGTCCGGCACCCGGCCATCGGCATACAGACGCACGACCTTGCCCTGAAGCTTGTCCAGGTCTTGGGCGGTGGCCCGGTTGTTGTTCTCCCCCAGGGTGATGAACAGGTAGCCGTCGCGGTCGAACACCAGCCGAGAACCGAAGTGATTGCCGGTAGACAGCTTCGGCTCCTGGCGGAAGATCACCTGGAAATCCTTGAGCCCGCTCAGGTCATCGCGCAAGCGCCCGCGCCCCACGGCGGTGCCGGCAGTCCCGCCCTCGCCACCGCCCTCGGCGTAGGACAGGTACACCAGGCGGTCTTGCTTGAAGTCCGGCGACAGCGCCACGTCGAGCAAGCCGCCCTGGCCATTGGCCCAAACCTTGGGCACCCCGCTCAACGGAGCCGCAAGCTTGCCGTCCGGGCTCACCAGCCGCAGGTTGCCGGGACGTTCGGTGACCAGCATGCCCTGGCGATCGGGCAGGAATGCCAAGGCCCAGGGATGCTGCAGACCTTGCACCACCGGGGTCAGGCTGAGACTGCCCTGCTCACTGGCAAAGGACTGGGCACTGGCCGCCGCAGCGGGCAAGGCACTGCCCAGCAGAACACTGGCGCACAAGGTGGCGAAAAGGGTTTGACGCAACATGCTCGCTTCCTTCTATGGCTCAAGAGAATCCCTGGCGAACCGCGCGGCGGCGGCCGCCCATCCAGCAAGACAGCTCAGCGCCGGTTGCTGTTGTCGCTATCGTTGCTTCGGGGACTTTGCACCCGCGGATCGGGGTTTGGCCGCTGCACCCCGCCACGGGGATAGCCATTGCCGATACCGCCATTCTCCAGGCTAGGCGGCCGGCCAATGGGCGCGGTGCTGGGGCCGCGCACCGGCGGACTGGCGCTCCGGGTGCCCTGCATGCTGTTGGGATTGGCCCGGCGAATGGGGTTGCTGTAGGGATCGTTGTTGCCGCTGTTGGGCAGGTTTTGCGCCAGTTGCACGGAACCGGGCAGCGCTTTGAAAGGAGGCGTTTCAGGGCTGGCGGCCCAGACAGTGCCGCTGGCCCAAGCCAGCGTGATCAATGCGGCAAAGCCGCGAGCCAGACTGTTCATGACAAGCCTCCTGAGGAGCGACAAGGTATCGAATACGATTCCACGCTACGCCCAGGGTTCGGCTTTGTTAATTAAATAATCCTGCAGAACCTGTAACACCCGATGTCCGCGGCCCGCATGAGGCGCCGCTGTGTCGGGGCCGGCTGGCCGGCGAAGAGGCCGCTGAGCCCGGCATCGCCCAGGCCGGCGTCTTCGCTGGCAAGCCAGCGCCTACACAAGCCAGCCCCTACGCGGGCCCGCCTCCAGATGCAGGAGCAGGCCAAGAGGCGGGAGGAGCCAGTCAGATATAGATGAACAGCAGCAGCAAGGCGGCGAAGATCGCCCACTTTTCCAGGTAGTAGCGGGTGCGATTGCGCTTCTTCAGCTCCTTGCCCCGCAGGCGAATCTTGTACAGCTTGTTGAAGGCGCGGTTGAGGCCACCGGTCTTGTCCCCGGCATCGTTGGGCGAACCCGCAGCAGACATCACGGTGCGGCTGAACCAGCCATTGAACGCGGCGGCCCAGCGATACTTCATCGGTCGCTCGACATCGCAGAACAGAATGATGCGGTTCTGTTCGGTGGTGTTTTCCGCGTAGTGGATGTAAGTCTCGTCGAACATCACCGCTTCGCCGTCGCGCCAGTGATAGCGCTCACCGTCCACTTCGATGAAGCAGCCTTCGTTGTTCGGCGTGGACAGCCCCAGGTGATAGCGGTAGGACCCAGCATAGGGGTCGCGGTGGCGCACCAGGCGCGAACCCGGTGGCAGCTCGGCGAACATCGCCGCCTTGATCGAGCCGATGCTCTGCACCAGCTCGGTGGTGCGCGGGCACAGTTTCATCGCCGAAGGGTGGCTGTCGCCGTACCACTTCAGATAGAAGCGCTTCCAGCCGGTCTTGAAGAAGGAGTTGAAACCCACGTCGTTGTACTGGTCCGAGCGCTTGATCTCCCCGGCCTGCAGCAACTGCTGACCTTCGGCGCGGATCTCTTCCCAGTGTTCCTGCAGCTTGTTCATCTCGGGGAAGTCGGCCGGGTCCAGGTAGGGCCGGTTGGGAAACTTGGAGAACAGATAGAGGAAGCAGTTGATGGGCGCCAGGAAGGTCGAGTGATCGCTGAGTTGGCGTCCCAGTTTATGGCGCACGCGCCCCCGCAGGTGTACGTACGCAATGGATAAAACGTATGCAGCGGCAATGATGAGTTTCACGGAAATCGTCACACGTCAGAAGAGAACATGCTGCGCCCTGCGAGCCCGGTGGGCCAAAGGCAAATGGCAGCGTCTGAGTTGAAAAAAGCGTGATCGGCGAAGGTTTCCATCGCCGATCCGACCCTCGGCATCTGGCCGTCGGCTGGCATTTTAGCCACAGTTTGTAACCAAGGGTTAACTCAAATTTGTGAAAAGCTGCGCGACTTCTGTAGAAAATTGCGGGTATCGCGTGAGGTTTTGATTCAGCTCAACAAAACCCTCTGCAGCCCTCTGGCCTGCCCCTGCGGGCTGTGTCGAGCAGATGGCTGCGCTATGCTGCGCGCCGCCCACTTCCCTTCCACCCCGCAAGGACAGCGCCATTGATCGCCCTCACTGTTTCACCAACCCTGGTCCTGCTGCCGGGAATGGATGGCACCGGCACCCTGTTCGACCCGCTGCGCCAGGCCCTGGACCCGAGCCTGCCCGTGCAAGTGCTGGATTACCCCGCCGATCAGGTGCTGGACTACTGCGCATTGGTGGAACGGGTATGGCAACAACTGCCGACGGACCGCCCGTTCGTATTGCTGGGCGAGTCGTTTTCCGGCCCGGTGGCGGTGAGCATTGCCGCCCGGCGTCCGGCAGGACTGCTGGGCCTGGTGCTGTGCTGCAGTTTCGTGCGCAACCCACGGCCGGCGCTGGCGCCCCTGGCGCCGCTGCTTGGACTGTTGCCCATGGGGCGCTTGCCTTTCTGGCCGATGGATGCCCTGCTGCTCGGCGGTTTTTCCACGCCATCGCTGCGCCAGGCACTGGCGGCCGCCATTGCCCAGGTGGCGCCGCGCGTCTTGCAGGCCCGGCTGCAAGCGGTGATCGCGGTGGACGCGCGCCGGGCCCTGAGGGAAACCTCGGTGCCGGTGTCATACCTGCGGGCCTCCCGCGATCGGCTGGTGCCCGCCTCGGCGGCGGCCCTGGTCAGGCAGTTGCGCCCGGATGCGCGCCTGGTGGACATCGACGGTCCCCACTGCCTGCTCCAGGCCGCGCCGCGAGAGGCCGCCGCGCAGCTGCAGGCCTTTATCCAAACGCTGATTCCTGCCTGCAACGGGGCCGGCGACCACTGAGCATCGCCCTCCCAGGCTAAATTCCCTACCCGAGCGTCATACAACTGCTCGTTTACATATGCGACAATGCGCACAAATTCCAACACGCACCCCGCACTTTTTGCTCAGCAACCCGGCCCTGGCGCCGGAATGTTGCGCTCGACGTACGCCCGCTGGCTCAGCTCCACACTCAGACCGGCCCGACCTGGAAGGCTCCAGATCGCGCTTTGTGGATTCAAGGTCGGCGCTAAATCACTGGTAGGTAAGTAATTGATCTCCACAGCTAACATCACCATGCAGTTCGGCGCCAAGCCACTGTTCGAGAACGTTTCGGTCAAGTTCAACGGTGGCAACCGTTACGGTCTGATCGGCGCCAACGGTTGCGGCAAGTCGACCTTCATGAAAATCCTCGGCGGCGACCTTGAGCCGTCCGGCGGCCAGGTCATGCTGGAACCCAACGTGCGCCTGGGTAAGCTGCGCCAGGACCAGTTCGCCTACGAAGAATTCACCGTGATCGACACCGTGATCATGGGTCACGAGGAGCTGTGGAAGGTCAAGGCCGAGCGCGATCGCATCTACTCGCTGCCGGAAATGACCGAAGAAGACGGCATGGCCGTGGCCGAGCTGGAAACCGAGTTCGCCGAGATGGACGGCTACACCGCCGAATCCCGCGCCGGCGAACTGCTGCTGGGCCTGGGCATTCCCCTGGAACAGCATTTCGGCCCGATGACCGAAGTCGCTCCAGGCTGGAAACTGCGGGTGCTGCTGGCCCAGGCGCTGTTCTCCGATCCGGAAGTGCTGCTGCTGGACGAACCGACCAACCACCTGGACATCAACACCATCCGCTGGCTGGAAAACATCCTCACGGCGCGTAACAGCACCATGATCATCATTTCCCACGACCGGCACTTCCTTAACAGTGTCTGCACCCACATGGCCGACCTGGACTACGGCGAGCTGCGCCTGTTCCCGGGCAACTACGACGAGTACATGATCGCCGCGACCCAGTCCCGCGAGCAGCTGCTGTCGGACAACGCCAAGAAAAAGGCCCAGATCGCCGAACTGCAGACCTTCGTCAGCCGCTTCTCGGCCAACGCCTCGAAAGCCAAGCAGGCCACTTCCCGGGCCAAGCAGATCGACAAGATCCAGCTGGCCGAAGTCAAGCCGTCGAGCCGGGTCAGCCCGTTCATCCGCTTCGAACAGACCAAGAAGCTGCACCGCCAGGCGGTGACCCTGGAGCGCATGTCCAAGGGCTTCGATGGCAAGACCCTGTTCCAGAACTTCAGCTTCACCGTCGAAGCCGGCGAGCGCGTGGCGATCATCGGCCCCAACGGTATCGGCAAGACCACCCTGCTGCGCACCCTGGTGGGCGAGCTGACCCCGGACGCCGGTTCGGTGAAATGGACTGAAAGCGCGGAAATCGGCTACTACGCCCAGGACCACGCCCACGACTTCGAAGACGACGTCAGCCTGTTCGACTGGATGGGCCAGTGGACCCAGGGCGAGCAGATGATCCGTGGCACCCTGGGCCGCATGCTGTTCTCCAACGACGAGATCCTCAAGTCGGTGAAGGTGATCTCCGGTGGTGAGCAAGGTCGCATGCTGTTCGGCAAACTGATCCTGCAAAAGCCCAACGTGCTGGTGATGGACGAACCGACCAACCACCTGGACATGGAATCCATCGAGGCTTTGAACCTGGCCCTGGAAAACTACCCAGGCACCCTGATCTTCGTCAGCCACGACCGTGAGTTCGTCTCGTCCCTGGCCACTCGCATCATCGAGCTGAGCCCGAGCGGCGTGACCGACTTCAGCGGTACCTACGACGACTACCTGCGCAGCCAGGGCGTGATGTTCTAAAGGCAGCGGCAAGCTGTAAGCGGCAAGAAGAAAGCCCCGTCCGATGTGACGGGGCTTTTTTGTATGCACACTCCCCTCTCGTAGGAGCCGGCTTGAACTGGCGAAAAGGCCCTTGAGTCGGCATTGCCCCTGAGAACGCCTTCGCTGGCAAGCCAGCTCCTACGAGGCGGAGGGGAAAGATCGTTAGCCTGCTTCCTTTTATAATCGCGCCACGCGATGATGCGGATCTCTAACCGCCGCACGCGAACGAGCCTTCATGCCAGAGCCACAAAGCCCCGCTCAAAGCTCCATGGCGATCACCCTGCAGATCGTTGCCATCGTTTTCTATACCTTCATTGCGTTTCTCTGCATCGGCCTGCCAATCGCGGTGCTGCCGGGCTATGTGCATGAACAGCTGGGTTTCAGTGCTCTGATTGCCGGGTTGGTCATAGGCGCCCAGTACCTGGCCACCCTGCTCAGCCGGCCCATGGCCGGGCGCCTGTCGGACACCGTGGGCACCAAGCGTTCGATCATCTACGGCTTGCTGGGGATTTTGCTCAGCGGCCTGCTGACCCTGGGTTCGGTGCTGCTGCAAGACTGGCCGCTGGCAAGCCTGAGCGTGCTGCTGGGGGGACGCCTGCTGCTGGGCGTGGCCCAGGGCCTGATCGGGGTCGGCACCATCAGTTGGTGCATGGGACAGGTGGGCGCGGAGCACACCGCACGCTCGATTTCCTGGAACGGCATCGCCTCCTATGGCGCCATCGCCATGGGGGCGCCGCTGGGGGTGGCAATGGTCCAGCAGTTCGGGTTCGCCAGCCTGGGGATCGCCCTGTCGCTGTTGGCGGTACTGGCGCTGCTGCTGATCCGCAACAAACCCTCGGTGCCGGTGATTCGCGGTGAACGCCTGGCCTTCTGGGCGGTGTTCGGACGCATTGCCCCGTTCGGGACCAGCCTGTGCCTGGCCTCCATCGGCTACGGCACGCTGACCACCTTTATCACCCTGTTCTACCTGAGTCGTGGCTGGACCGGCGCAGCCTATTGCCTGACGGTGTTCGGGGTGTGCTTCATCTGTGCGCGACTGCTGTTCATCTCCAGCATCAGCCGGGTTGGCGGCTTTGCCGCAGCCATTGCCTGCATGTGCATCGAGACTATTGGGCTGGTCCTGCTTTGGCTGGCGCCGTCCGCTGCCTGGGCGCTGGTGGGCGCCGGACTGGCCGGCTGCGGCCTGTCGCTGGTGTACCCGGCCCTGGGGGTGGAAGCCATCAAGCAAGTGCCCAACAGCAGCCGCGGTGCCGGCCTGAGCGCCTATGCGGTGTTCTTCGATCTGGCCCTGGCGATTGCCGGGCCGCTGATGGGCGCCGTGGCGCTGAACCTGGGGTATGCCTGGATCTTCTTCTGCGCCGCCCTGCTGTCACTCGCCGGCCTGGGCCTGACCCTGCTGCTCAAGCGCCGGGCCGACGGCTGAGTCACTGGTCGGCGGTCTGCATCCCGGCCCGGCTTGGGCGGCCGAGGGTATCGGCAAAAAAGCGACCGGCTTCGGCAATCAGGTTGCGATGAATGTCTTCGCGATCTACACCGTCGGCGTCGGTGCACAGGGCCGGCATGGCCGCCAACTGCTCGGCGGTGCACGGCGCCATGAACACGAAGTGCCCGGCGCCGGCCAGCAGCTTGAAGTCCGGAGCCACCGGCAGCTTGCGTGCCAGGGCCGCGGCATTCTTGTCCAGGGCCACCAGCTGGTCGCCATCGCCGCTGTAGAGCAGCACAGGCACATGCACCCCGGCCAGGGTGTGGCGGCCGAACTTCAGGCTCAGGGGCGCCATCAGCATCAGCGCATGCACTCGCGGATCGGCCACTGGCTGCAGGTCGTCGCGGTCGACGATCAGCTCGCCCCGGGTATTGCAGGCATCGCGATCATCGGGGCGTTCCTGGCAGTAGCGCCGCAGGCGATCCAGATCGGGCGTGGCGCCGGAGAGGATCAAGGCCGTCTCGCCGCCAGCGGAATAGCCAATCACCCCGACCTGGTCGGCATTGACGAAGGGCGACAGCATCGGATCGCCCAGGGTGGCTGTAATGGCTTCGGAAATCTGGATCGGCCGCCCATAGAGATTGCTCAAGGTGCCCAGGCGGCTGTGGTCCTTGGAGTTGTCACCGGGATGAATCACCGCCACCACCACGAAGCCCTTGCGCGCCAGGGAAGTGGCCAGGTCGTGCAGGGCCAGGGGCGTACCGGTGTTGCCGTGGGACAGCATCAGCATGGGAAAGCGGCCGATGGCGATCTTGGCATCCCGCGAGGCGGCGATTTTGTAGCCTTCGAGCGCACTGGCGTGCTCGACGCCGGTGGAAGGATAAAAGGCGATGGCGCGCATCGGCTGCAGGTCCAGGGGATCGAGAAAGCTCATCTCATGGAAACCGACGCTCCAGTGCGGATGTGGCCCAGGGGCGGCTTGCACCGATATCAGGCTGCCGAGCAGGCAGATCAGTAACACTGCACCAAGACGTTTCATGACACGCCCACCTTTGCCGCTGGATCGAGAAAGCGCTTTGCCTCTGCTATCCCTTGCCGCCAAGGCCTTGCAGCGAGATCGGCCCAGCACTCGGAATGCACAGCGCGCAAGTATCACTGCGCTGATCATCAAACGTGCATAACCTGGGCCAGAAACACTGAAAACCACCAATAAAAAAACTCCGTATCCTGATCACTTCAAACAGTGATCAGAATACAGAGTCTAGTGCCGCCTGCCGTGCAGGAAAGCGTCTTTACACAAGTCTTACGCGGCGGCGAAAAGTTGCTCGCTGATCTGCGCCTGGGCATCGCTGAGGGCTTTGCTGCGCACTTCTTCGCCGTAGGCCAGGCCGTGGGCACGGACGAACTCGATGTCGGTGATGCCGAGGAAACCGAACAGCAGCTTGAGGTAATCCTCGTGGGCAACCCCTGTGGCCTGGCCCGCATGCAGGCCGCCGGCAGTGGAAACCACTATCACTTTCTTGCCACCGCACAGGCCCTGCGGGCCGGCTTCGGTGTAGCGGAAAGTCTGGCCGGCCACGGCAATCCGGTCGATCCAGGCCTTGAGCTGGGTGGGAATGGTGAAGTTGTACATGGGCGCGGCGATCACCACGGCATCGGCAGCCTGGAACTCGGCCAGGGCCTGGGCGCTGAGCTGGGCTTCGTGCTGCTGCGCGGCGTCGCGCAGTTCGGCGGCGGTGCCGGCGGCCACCAGGGTGGCGGCGGAGAAATGGCTGATGGCGTCCGCGGCCAGGTCGCGGTAGGTCACTGTCACGTCAGGCTGGGCGGCTTTCCAGGCCTGGACCACGCTGTGGCTCAGCTGGCGGGAGGCCGAGTTGTCACCAAGGATGCTGGAATCGATATGCAAGAGTTTCATCTGGGATCTCCAAGTGAGGACCGCCACTGGGCGATCAGATGTGGGCAATCCTACAGATGAATTCAATAGCTGATTAGCCGCTATAAATGCGATAGTTCGTCCCATCAGCAGGACAATCGAGCCCTCCTCTCATGCAAGACCTCAACGATCTGTATTACTTCGCCAAGGTGGTGGAAGCCGGTGGCTTCGCCGCTGCCGGGCGTGTGCTGGGCATCCCCAAGTCGCGGCTGTCGCGGCGCATCGCCGAACTCGAAGAGCGGCTCAAGGCCCGGTTGCTGCAACGCACCACCCGCCAGCTCAAGCTCACCGCCGTGGGCGAGCGTTACTTGCGCCATTGCCAGGCGATGTTGCTGGAAGCGGAAATGGCCGACGAAGCCGTGGCCAGCATGGCCAGCGAACCCCGAGGACGCCTGCGGGTGTCGAGTCCGGTGGGGCTGGCCCATGAGTTGCTGACACCGCTGGTCAGCAGCTACCTGCAGAAATACCCCCAGGTGCAGCTGGAGATGCTCTTGCTCAACCGCCGTGTCGACCTGGTGACCGAAGGCATCGACGTGGCCCTGCGGGTGCGTGAACACGGTGACGAAGATCCGCTACTGGTGACCCGTCGCCTGCGCCGCGCGCAAACCGCAATAGTCGCCAGTCCCGACTTCCTCAAGGAGCACCCGGTGCAGCATCCGCAAGACCTGCGGCAGGTGCCTATCCTCGGCGCCCTGGAGGCCGATCGGCTGGTGCACCTGCGGCTGCTGGACCAACAGGGCAACACCTGCGACCTGGCCCTGGAAGCGCGCCTGGGCAACGACGACTTCATCATGCGGCGCGCCTGTGCCCTCGCCGGCCTGGGCTGCACTGTCCTGCCGATGCTGTATTGCGAGGCCGAACTGGCCAGCGGCCAACTGGTGCAGATGCTGCCGCAATGGTCATTGCCTGGCGGCTGGCTGCAGGCGGTGTATCCTCACCGCCGCGGTGTATTGCCGGCCGTGCGGGCCTGGATCGAGCACCTGAGCGAATCCTTCGAAGGCTGTGGAGAAAGACTGCTGTGAATGACGCAATCCTCACTGAACAACAAGTGGCGCAATTCTGCCTGGACCTGCCCGGAGCGCGAGAGGATTACAAATGGGGCGGTGTGCGCGTGTTCTCGATTGCCGGCAGCAAGATGTTCGCCCTGCAGAACCTGCGGGGCAGCTCCCTGGCCTTCAAGGTCGACCAGGAGCTGTTTCTCGGCCATGTCGACCGTCCGGGTATTGCCCCGGCGCCCTATCTGGCGCGGGCGCACTGGATCATCATGCAGACGCCCTACCCCCTGGGTGCCGAAGAACTCCGGGCACTGCTGCAACGCTCCCATCAACTGGTGGTGGGCAAGTTGCCCAAGCGGGCGCAGGTCGGGCTGCTGCTCTAGAACAGGCTCAGCAGGCTGTTTTCCAGGAACAGCCGGTCGATCCAGTAGACCTGATGCAAGGCCACAATCAGCCAGAACAAGGTCTGATAGGACAGCTTGCGGGTCTTGTGCCGCAACAGTTGCTGGGCCAGCAAGGCCCCGGGCCAGCCGCCGGCCAGCTCCAGGGCGTGCAGCACATTCTCCGGAATCCGCCGGCCCTCGGCCCGGGCCTGACGCTTGTCGTGCCAGTAACACAGGAACGTCAGCAGGCTGACCGCGCCGTAGGCCACCAGGGGCACGATCGAGATCCCGCGCCACCACAACGACAGCGAACCGAACAACGGCAAGGCACACAGCAGGACCAGCACCAGCAGCTTGAACCTCAGGTGGCGAATGCGCGCAGCGCCGCCCGGCTGCGCTGCGTGGCCGGAACTCTTCACGACTTGACCGCCGTCCAGTCGACCCAGCCGAACTGCCAGGTCGCCAGGATCAGCAGGCCGAAGGCGATACGGTACCAGGCGAATGCCGCATAGCTGTGGCTGGCAATGAACTTCAGCAGCCCCTTGACCGCAATCATGGCGAAGATGAAGGCGGTGACGAAGCCGATGGCGAACACCGGAAAGTCGTCGGGCTGGAACAGGTGCCGGTACTTGTAGCCCGAATACACCGCGGCCCCGACCATGGTGGGCATGGCCAGGAAGAACGAAAACTCGGTAGCGGTCTTGCGCGACAGGCCGAACAGCAGGCCGCCGATGATGGTCGAGCCAGAGCGCGAAGTCCCGGGGATCATCGCCAGGCACTGGGCACAGCCGACTTTCAGTGCGTCCTTCCAGGTGATCTCGTCCACGCTTTCGGCGTGCACCCGATGCTCGCGCCGCTCGGCCCAGAGCATGATGATCCCGCCGATCACCAGGGCCGTGGCCACGGTGATGGGATTGAACAGATAGGCGTGGATCAGGTCGGCGAAGATCACCCCCAGCACCACCGCCGGGAAGAAGGCGATCAGCAGGTTGACCGTGAAGCGCTGGGCCTTGGGCTGGCTCGGCAAGCCGATCACTACCTCCAGGATCTTGCGCCGGAACTCCCAGACCACGGCCAGGATTGCGCCCAGCTGAATGATGATGTTGAAGGCCATCGCCCGCTCGCCACCAAAGTCGAGCAGGTCAGCGACAATAATCTGGTGTCCGGTACTGCTGATGGGCAAGAACTCGGTCAGCCCTTCGACAATCCCGAGTATCAATGCCTGTGCGGCGCTCCAAAGATCCATCAATCCCCCATAAGGCAATGCTCCAGGCATGCCTCTTTTTTAAGTAGTCGATTCAAGCAATGCGCTCGGCGCAGGTGAAATTTTCCCGGCCGCAAGTTCAACACAAGCCCATGAAAATTCTGTGAAAAAGGCAGAAAGGTTCAGGTTTTGCGCGAAGACGCCGAAATCCTAGCAGACAGGCGCAAAATACACCGCGATGTTATTGGACTTCCGTAGGGTAGGCGCTCGAAGGCTGGCGTGCTTGGATGCTCACGGCCTTTCATGACAAGTACAAGAACCAGGAGTGACCGGATGATGAATAGCTTGCGCAAGATGTCCATCAGTCAGCGTTTGTGGCTGATCCTGATCGTGGCGGTGCTGACCCTGGTGACCCTGGGCGTGATGATGCTCGGGCAGATTCACGGTGACCTGTACCGGGCCAAGGCGCAGAAAACCCAGCATGTGGTACAGACCGCCGCCGGGGTGCTCAATTATTACCAGGGCCTGGAGGCCGCCGGCAGCCTGAGCCGCGAACAGGCGCAGCAACAGGCGCTGCAAGCCATCCGCGGCTTGCGCTACAACCAGAACGACTACTTCTGGATCAACGACCTGACGCCGGTGATGATCATGCACCCGGCCAACCCCAAGCTCGACGGACAGAACCTGGCGGCAGTCAAGGATCCGGACGGCTTCGAGGTGTTCAACGAAATGGTCGCCCTGGCCAAGGCCAAGGGCGCCGGCATGGTGGATTACCGCTGGCCCAAGCCCGGGGCCGAGCAGCCAGTGCAGAAGACCTCCTATATACAGCTGTTCCAGCCCTGGGGCTGGATCATCGGTTCCGGGGTGTACATCGACGACCTGCAGCAGGAGTTCTATGCCCAGGTCCTGCAGGCCTCTTCGATTGGCCTGGTGATCGCCCTGTTGATGACCGTCCTGGTGGTGCTGATCGCGCGCAGCATCGTCAGCCCGCTGCGCGAGACGGTGCATGCCATGGCCAACATCGCCAGCGGTGAAAGCGACCTGACCCGGAGCCTGGATACCCACGGCCAGGACGAAGTCACCGAGCTGGCCCGGCACTTCAATGGCTTCACCGCCAAGCTGCGCGGGGTGGTCACCCAGTTGCAGTCCAGCGCTGCGGCCCTGGAGCAGTCATCCAGCGAACTGGGCAGCAACGCCAGCGAGGCCCAGGAACGCAGTCAGCAGCAGTCCCAGCAGATGGAGCAGGTGGCCGCGGCCATCAGCCAGGTCACCAGCGGCGTGCAGGATGTGGCCAGGAACGCCGAGCACGCGGCCAGCGAAGTGCGCGAAGCCGAAGCCCAGGCCCAGCAGGGCCAGCTGAACATCGACGGCAGCCTGCAGCAGATCGATCAGCTGTCCACGACCATCGACCAGGCCGTGGAAGTGATCCGCACCCTGGCGACGGAAAGCACCCAGATCGGCAGCGTGCTGGAGGTGATCCGCTCCATCGCCGAGCAGACCAACCTGCTGGCCCTGAACGCCGCCATCGAAGCCGCACGGGCCGGGGAGCAGGGCCGGGGCTTTGCCGTGGTGGCCGATGAAGTGCGCCTGCTGGCGCAGCGCACCCAGCAGTCCACCGCGGAAATCCAGGGCATGATCGAACGCCTGCAGAGTCACTCCGAAGCCGCGGTCAAGGTCATCGGCGACAGCAGCCGGGCCTCGCAGTCGACCATCGAACAGGCCGGGCTGGCCGGCACCAGCCTCAACGCCATCGGCCAGGCCTTGCGCACCCTCAACGGCCTGAATGCCTCGATCGCCAGCGCCACCCTGCAACAGGCCCATGTGGTGGAGGACATCAACCACAACGTCGGGCAGGCGGCGGGCCTGTCCCAGGGCACGGCACTGGCCGCCCAGCACTCCAGCGCCGCCAGCCGGCACCTCAAGGAACTCTCGGAGCAGCTCAACGGCCTGCTGCGCCAGTTCCGCGTCTAGTCGCCACGGGTTACGCGGCTCCGGGCTAACGTCCGGGGCCGAGTCTGGGTACAATCCGCCCCCTCCTCCACTTCCCCAAGGAACCGCCATGTCCGGGCTTGAACTGTTTGCCGCTGCGCTAGGCGTGATCGCCGTCTGGCTGACGGTCAAGCAGAACCCCTGGTGCTGGCCCATCGGCCTGGTCATGGTGCTGCTCTACAGCTGGATCTTCTACGAGGTCAAACTCTATTCCGACATGCTCCTGCAGGTGGTTTACGCCGTGCTGCAGCTCTATGGCTGGTGGCAGTGGACCCGGGGTGGCGATCAGCATCAGGGGCGCCCGGTCAGCCAGTTGCAGACCGGCGGCCTGCTCCAGGGCCTGGCCCTTGGCGCGCTGGGCAGCCTGTTGCTGGGGGCGGCCATGGCCCATTGGACCGATGCCGCGCAACCCTGGCTGGATGCCGCCCTGACCGCCTTCAGCCTGGTGGCGCAGTGGTGGATGGCACAGAAACGCGTGCAATGCTGGCCATTGTGGATCGCCGTGGACGTGATTTTCGTCGGCCTGTTCGTCTACAAGGCGCTGTACCTGACCGCCGCCCTCTACGCCCTGTTCACCTTGCTGGCGGTCCAGGGCTGGCGCTCCTGGCGCGCCGACCCGGCCCTGCAATCGTGAAGGTGCTGGTCCTTACCGGCCCCGAGTCCAGCGGCAAGAGCTGGCTGGCGGCCGAGTTGCAAGCGCATTTTGGCGGCATCCAGGTGGGCGAGTACGTGCGCCACTTCATCGAGCAGGAACGCCGCGACACCTGCCTGGCGGACATCCCCGCGATTGCCCGTGGCCAATTGGCCTGGGAGGATCAGGCGCGCTCGCAGCAGCCGGCCCTGCTGATCCTCGATACACACCTGCTGAGCAACCTGCTGTGGAGCCAGACCCTGTTCGGCGATTGCCCGGCCTGGCTGGAGCCGCAACTGCTGGCCCGCCACTACGACCTGCATCTGCTGCTATCGCCGGAGGATGTCGACTGGAGCGATGACGGTCAACGCTGCCAACCACAACTGGCGCAGCGCCTGGCCTTCTTTGCCGCCACCCGGCAGTGGCTGGAGCGCCATGGGCAAGCCTATCGGATCATTCGCGGGGATTGGCAGGCGCGCCGGCAACAGGCCTTCGCCGAGGTCCGGCAACTGCTGCAGAACTGATCCGGCAACGCTGGCCGGGCGCCAGAATGTCCATTTCTGAAACACCCGGCGGCGGGTCAGGCCGCTAATTAAGGGGCCTGCGCCACGCGCGGGGAAAACTGTTAAGTCACTGATACACCCCCGCAGCAACCCCTGTTCCAGAGCATTTGCAAGGTTATGGCTAGTGGCCGCTATGGCGAACTGTCTCAGGCATGAAACAGTCAGGTGGCCAAACGCCGGGACGTATTCGCAAGCCATTGAATCTGCAAGACAAATCAAAAGCGGCACGGCTTCTGCTCTCTCCCTGTCAACGCTGACTAGGGCCAGCACCGAGAAGAAGGAATGCCGCCGTGGGGACTCTGAAGCAACGTTTCACCCGCCTACTGTTGATCGGCTGTGCCGTCAGCGCGGTCAGCCTTTCGGTCCTGGCGGCAGGCAATGGCCAGATCGTGCTGCAGCGCCAGGTGCATCCGACCCCCGCCGGTCGTCCGCTGAATCTGGATCCCAACCCGACCACGGTCAACGCCAATCCGTCGGGACCGGTCACCGGCACACTCAACAACGAAATGAGCGACAGCGAGTTCGCCGGGATCAACAGCGGTTCGCTGGTTCGCGGCGTCGTGATGCCCAGTGGCAGCGGGGTCGCCGGCCTCAACGTGGTGACCAACCCCAACGGCCTGCCCGGCATGAGCGCTGGCCACGGTGGCGGCTCCGGGTCATCGATCTCCGGGTCGATCAACCGCTCCATCAGCTCCGGCATGGCGCCGTTGAGCAACATCGGAGGCCGCTGAGATGAAGCGCTCACTGCTGTTCATCGCCCTGCTGGCCTGCACTTCAGCCATGGCCGATAGCGCCACCCAGGTCCAGGACACCGCGACCCTGAACAATTCCGGCTCGGGCTACACCGGCAACCTCAACATCAACCAGGCCGCCGGCGACCAGCAACAGCAGACCAACGTGCGGGCCATCGCCATCGGCACCAATGCCAAGGCCAGCACCAGCGTGACCCAGAAGATCACCACGCCAGCCGACCGCTCGGTCAATGCCAGCAGCACCATCGGCGGCCACTCGTTCAGCAACGGCAACGGCGCACTGGGTGTCAACCAGTCGTCCGGGGCCAACAACCAGATGGTCAATGCCTTGCGGATCAGCATCAGTGCCAATCCGCAAAGCATCGACGACAGCGCGCTCTCCCAGCAGAACGTCGCGCTGTTACCAAGCTCGGGAGCATCTGACCCTCAGCAAGGCAGCCGCCAGGTCGTTACCAGCGACCAGGCCTTCACCGGCAGCCGTGGGGTGATTCAGGTGAACCAGAGTGCCGGGGTGGGGAACCGCATGGCTAACACCCTGAGCATCCGGGTCGCCGATTGACCCGTCGTAGTGCGATTAGAAAGTACCAACACTTAACCAACTAATAAGCACCGGAGAAACACCATGAAACCTACAATGGCTCTCAAACCACTGGTTTTCGCACTGGCCGCAGTCATGGCAATGGCCGCTCAGGCAGGTGGTAACGAACATGGTAACAACGGCGGTCATGGCAATGGCCATGGCGATCACAACCAAGGTCCGGATCTCAACACTCTGCTGCAAATCACCGCTGGGGCCGGTGCTGCAGTGATCGACGTGCAGAACAGCAACACCAACGTGGTGAAAAATCAGGGCACCAACAACAACGCCAAGATGGACAACTCCCTGAACAGCTCCAACGGCAACATGGGCGCCAACGTCGCCGCCGGCGACGGCAACCAACAAGACAATGCCGCCGCCCTGGCAACCGCTGACGAAAGCTTCATCTTCGGCAGCGCCGTGGCCGCTTCCAGCGCCACCCAGGTCAACAACAACAACTACGTGAAAAACTCGTCGACCCAGAACAACGCTACGATGAACAACTCCGGCAACAACGGCTCCGGCAACATCGGCGTCAACGTTACCGCCGGCGACTTCAACCAACAGAAAAACAACCTGGCCATTGCCGTATCCGGTGGTCGCGTAGCCACCGCCGCCGCCTCGGCCAACCAAACCTCCACCAACCTGGTGGTGGATAACAAAGGTGTCCAAGCCTACAAAAAAGACACCCTCACTGGCGGCTTCGTGGCCTCCGGCACCTACAAAGGCACCGGCAGCGGCAAGATCGAAGGCGGCGACGATCACAGCGGCCATGGCTATGGCGACAACAAAGGCCACGGCAACGACGATCAAAAACTCACCTTCAAGGAACAAGGCACCATCGAACTGGCTGGCTTCTGGACCCAGCAAGTGCTGACCAAAGACGGCTGGAAAAACCCAGTGGTCAACAACGCCAGCATGACCAACTCGATGAACGGCTTCTCCGGCAACGGCGGCGCCAACGTCTCGGCTGGTGTGGGCAACCAACAAAGCAACTCGCTGTCCATCGCCGCCGGCTGCAAAGCCTGCATGTAGTAGCGATCGTAACGAAAGCCCCGGAAACGGGGCTTTTCCACAGTCTCACCAGGCGTAACGATCATGCGTACTGCGATCATCATTCTACTGTTGAGCCTATGCGGCCCCGTGTACTCCGCGCAGATGGCCGTGGCCGGGCTCGCGGGCGGCGGCCTGATCTTCAAGCAAGTGCAGAGCGTGCGTGAGCGCAAATTCAGCGACATCGTCGAACAGAAGACCGACTTCAGCTGCGGTGCCGCAGCGCTGGCAACCATCCTGCGCCAGGCCTACTGGCTGGACGTCAACGAGGAACAAGTGATCAAGGGCATGCTGATGAATTCGGACCAGAAGCTGGTCCAGACTCAGGGCTTCTCGATGCTTGACATGAAACGCTATGCGGAAAGCATCGGCATGCGCGCCAGGGGCTACCGGATTCCTCCGGAAAAGCTCGAGGCAGTGACCATCCCGGTGATCGTATTGATGGAAATTCGCGGCTACAAACACTTCGTGGTGATGCAGCGGGCCCAGAAAGACTGGGTCTACATCGGTGATCCGGTACTGGGTCACAAACGCTACACCCATGAAGACTTCGTCAAGGGCTGGAACGGCATCGTCTTTGCCATCATCGGCCCGGGCTATGACAAGACCAATGCCTTGCTCGACCCGCCCGCCCCGCTGACCGCGAAAAACAAGCTCGATACCTTCTATCCAGTCAAAGACGCGGAACTGATGGATTTCGGTTTCATCCAGAGCGACTTCTTCTAAAAGGAGCGCGCCACGCTAAAACGGGGGGCAGGACGCTCCGGGAGCAGCAGATGAAGACTACATACTGGCTGGCAGCGGCCTGTCTGGCAGCAGCGCTTCCAGCCCATGCTGGTTTCAAGCCCATCGAAGTGCAGGACCAGGAACTCTCGCAAATGCGCGGGCGTTATGTAATGCCGGGACGCATCATCAGTTTCGGCATCGTCATGAGCAGTACCTGGCGCAACGCCAGCGGCGACCTGATTGGCGCCACCAGTACCCTGCAGATTCAGCAGTCCACCGTCACCCCGCAGTTCTACGTCACCACCATCAACCAGGCCGGTAACGGCAGCACTCCTGCCCAAGGCAGCGGCAACGTGATCGGTGGCGCCGGCCTGGGTACCGGCCAGGGCGTGACCCAGGTGGTGCGTGCCGCCGGCGACGGCAACAGCGCCTACAACAACGTCAGCATCAATGTCAGCGAGGCCAACCAGGCGCCCGGCCTGAGCAGCAACCCCGGCCAGGCCCTGCTCAGCGGCCAGACCATCACCGGCAGCAATGCCGCCGGCAGCGTCTCGGTGTCGGCGATCAACGGCGGGATCCAGATGGCCATTCTGGCCAGCGCCAATCAGGGCGGAACCTTGCAGCAGGTGGGCCAGGGCAACGTCCTGCAGAACACCCGGCTGCTGGGCAACAGCAACCTGGTCAGCAACCTGACCCAGCTCAACGTAGTCCTGCAAAACAACGGCCCCAGCAAAGGGGCACTGGACTGCAACCTGACCACCCTAAACGGACTACGCAATCTGAAATTTTGAACTACGCTTTTTTCGACCATTGGGGTTCACAAGGGACGGTTTATTTCATGTATCGATCGGTTTCACTGCGCGCAGTTGTATGTTTGAGCACTCTATTTCCGGCGGCGGCCTTGCAGGCGGCGCCTGATGCGGACGTAGAGACCCTGAAACAGGAACTTCTGGAGCTGAAGCAACGTTACGAAGTGCAGCAGAAGGCGCTAGCAGTATTGGAACAAAGGGTACGCCAAGTCGAAGACCAACCCGCGGCGCCGCCGCCCAAGCGCCTGGCCAAATCACCCGCCGACCTCAAGGGCAACCAGCAGGTGGCTGGCAGAGGCGCCGCAGCAGCGTCAGGGGGCGCAGCGGGGGGCGCGAGCTATGGCCAGTCACTCAAGGATGACTCGACGCCGGCGCAGAGCGTGACCAACCTCTACGACGAGGCCAGCGGATTCTTCGGTGGTGGCAAGTTCAGCGTTGAAACGGGCATCAGCTACGCCCGCTACGACACCCGCCAGCTGACCCTCAACGGCTTTCTGGCGCTGGACTCGATCCTGCTGGGCACCGTCAACCTGGACCGGATCAAGTCCGACACCTGGACCCTGGACCTGACCGCCCGCTACAACCTGGATAACCGCTGGCAATTCGATATAAACGCGCCGGTTGTCTATCGCGAATCGACTTACCAGTCGGGCGGCGCAAACGGCGGCAGCAGCCAATCCATCTCGGAAAGCACCGTTACTCGCGATCCGACCCTGGGTGACGTCAACGTCGGGGTGGCCTACAAGTTCCTCGACGAGTCCGACTCCCTGCCCGACGCCGTGGTCAGCCTGCGGGTCAAGGCGCCCACCGGCAAGGACCCTTTCGGCATCAAGTTCACCAATCCGGACCCTGGCAACAACAACCTGGTCGTGCCTGAAAGCCTGCCGACCGGTAATGGTGTCTGGTCGGTGACCCCCGGGATCTCGCTGGTCAAGACCTTCGACCCGGCGGTGCTGTTCGGCAGCCTGTCCTACACCCACAACCTGGAAGAATCGTTCGGCGACATCAGTTCCAATGCCGGGCAGAAGATCCCCGGCAAGGTGCAATTGGGCGACAGCTTCCAGATTGGCGCCGGCGTAGCCTTCGCCCTCAACGAAAAGATGAGCATGGCGTTCTCGGTGTCGGATCAGATCCAGAAGAAGAGCAAGATCAAGTACACCGGGCAGGACTGGCAAACGGTAGAGTCCAGCGACGCCAACGCCGCCTACTTCAACGTCGGCATGACCATTGCCGCCACCGAGCACCTGACCGTCGTGCCCAACCTGTCCCTGGGCATGACCCAGGACGCACCGGACTTCACCTTCAGCCTGAAATTCCCCTACTACTTCTGATCCACCCGCTAACAACCAAGGCCCGCCGCGATTGTCCGATCGCTGCGGGCCTTGGCGTTTTTCGCCCTAGCGGATCTGATGCTTGTGCAGCAAACGGTAGAAGGTCGGGCGCGAGATACCCAGCACCCGGGCCGCAACGCTGAGGTTGTCGCCGTGCCGGTTGAGCACATCGCACAGGGCCTCGCGTTCGGCGCGGTGCTTGTAGTCCTCCAGGGTGCCCATGGGCAAATCCTGGGCCTGAAGGCTCTGCAGCCCCAGATCACTGGCCTGAATCTGCCGCCCCTCGGCCAGCACCAGGCCCCGGCGCACCCGGTTGGCCAGTTCACGGACATTGCCCGGCCAATCGTGCTTGCCCATGGCCACCAGGGCGTCCTCGCTGAAACTGCGGGGTCGGCGGCCGGTTTCCTGGCTGTAGAAATGGGCAAAGTGACTGGCGAGCATGCCCAGATCACCATGACGCTCGCGCAAGGGCGCGGTGATCACCTGCAACACATTCAGCCGGTAGTACAGGTCTTCACGGAAACGGCCAGCGGTGATGGCCGCCTCCAGATCGACGTGGGTCGCCGCCAGGACTCGCACATCCACCGGAATCGGCTGGCTGCCACCGACCCGCTCGATGTGTTTTTCCTGCAGAAAGCGCAACAGGTTGGCTTGCAGTTCCAGTGGCAGGTCACCGATCTCATCGAGAAACAAGGTGCCGCCATGGGCGGCCTCGATCCGTCCGACCTTGCGCTGGTGGGCCCCGGTAAAGGCTCCCTTTTCATGACCGAAGAGCTCGGACTGGATCAGATGCTCGGGAATCGCCCCGCAGTTGATCGCCACAAAGGGCTTGTCATGCCGCTGGGACTGGCGATGCAGGGTGCGCGCCACCAGCTCCTTGCCGGTGCCGCTCTCGCCGCGGATCAGCACCGGCGACTCGGTGGGCGCGAGCTTGCTCAATAACTTGCGCAAGTCGCGGATCGTCCGGCTGTCCCCGAGCAACTCGTGCTCGGGCTGATCCACATGAATCGAGCCCTGGCCGCGCAGGCGAGCCATGCCAAAGGCCCGGCCCAGGGTGACCTGAACCCGGGATACGTCGAACGGTAGCGTATGGAAATCGAAAAACCATTCGCAGACGAAGTCACCGACCTTCTGCAGGCGCAGCACTTCAGGACTCAACACCGCAATCCACTCGGTGCCGCTGTGGCTGATCAGCTCCTTGACCGCCTCCGCGCGCTCCAGATGACAGGGCTGCAAGCGCAACAGGCCAACATCGCAGGAACGCTCGCGGGCCGCTTCCAGGTCACAGCTGTCGACATCCCACCCTATGGCGCGCAATCCGGGTAACAGACGATGGCAATCGTCACAAGGATCGACCACCAGCAAGCGACGCTGCACAGGAGCTTCGAGCATGAGCATTCCTTGACGCCAAAAGTTCGAAAAAGTTATTAGAAACAGTGGTTTGGGAAACCTGGCTGTAACATTAGCAAGAACTTGACGAGCAAATGTATCGATTGCTTATAGCCTTGATTACCAAAAGAACTAAGACGTCGGCGAACTGGCTCTGCGAGCGACTGATTGTCGCAGTAGTTTTTTAAAAGCGCCGCAACTAATGGCCCGCACACAGGCGTGCAGCACGAAAGTTGTAAAAACTTGTTTTTCCGTGTGACCCGATCCCCACCTCAGTGCATCAGTACACATAACCAGCCGAACGGTAAGCCCAACCGACGGCACATCATCTGATTGGGCACACTGAGAGAAGACCCCATGAACGCCCCGCTCCGTAGAAACGAAGCACTGTTGATCGCCGACCGCGCATTCAAGCCTTTTCAATGCGTGGCCTGGGCCCCACAGGACGGGAACGGCGAACTGAGCCTGACCGTCGTCGACCGTACCAGCACCCGTATCGGCCAGACCCGCATCCCCACCAGCGCCTACTCCGATCCGGCCCAGCTCGAAGACCTGCTCAAGCAGGCCCGGGCTGAACTGAGCCAGGAAGGTTATATCTTGCAGTCCTGGGCCATGCCCAAGTAAGCGGTGCTGTTAACGGATCACCCCAAGGGGTGATCCGTTATTCAAGACAAACAACTAAGCACGCTATCTATCTCTCCCTCCTCGACAACTTACGCGCTCAGCCGCTGGTTGTTTCTGCTGTTATGAACAGCACGCCGCCAACCCTGTTTCTGGCAACTAGCCAGCGCACTTTAGGCGCCTTTGCCGCGCAACCATCCGCCCCATCAACGGATCGCCGAGACTGACCGGCCCGATCAGCAAAGCTTGCACCTAGAGCAGTCCGCCAAAACGCCGGTAGTAGCTCTCGCCGACATCCGGCAGCGGGCCGTCGGCGTTTTCCAGGGCGCTGGCCAGCCATTGCTCGGCCCGGGCCTGGATCAGGCGATAGATATTGCGGCACAGCTGGCGCGCCGCCCGACCCTCCCAGTCCCCGGGAAGCAGCTCGTCCGGCAACTGCGGATCACGCAGCAACAGCTTGCGGTACTCGTGGATCAGCAGCAGACGGGCCAGGAAACAGTCCTCCGGCTGCAGTTGCTCCTGCTCCCGCAGCGCCTGCCAGAGCGGGCGGAACAACTGAATGAACTCGCTGTAATGCGCCGCCAGCTCATCGATGTTCCAACTCTCGCGCACCTGCAGGCGCAGGGCCCTGGAACCCAGGACATCCTCGGCCGTGGTGCTAAAGACAATGGTGTCTTCCAGGGCGCCCAGTTCCTGCAAGGTGGCATTGACGTCGGCGCGATCGCTGCGCGGGCAGGCCAGCAACAGCGGCGACATCGCGGCGAATCCTTGCCATTCCAACTCCTCCCGCACCTGCTTGCGCAACTCCGGTTGCAACTGCGAGAGCATCACCAGGCACCAGGAGCCATCCCAAGCCGGCACAGCAGCGCTGTACACCCGCTTGAAGGCCTTGTCGAAACGCCGGCGACCGCTGAGGGTCAGGCTGTAGTAGCTGCGCCGCCCGACCTTTTCGGCGCTCAGCCAGCCCTCCTTGCTCAAACGAAAGATCGAGGTGCGGATCAGTCGCTCGTTGATCCCCATGGGTTCCAGCAGTTGGATCAGGCTACCCAGCCAGACCGTGCCGCCATGGGGCTCGATGGCATCGCCGTACAAGGTGATGATCAGCGAACTGGCGCGGATCGGGGTCTGTTCCTGAAAGCGTTTGATCAGATGATTCAGTGGCGCAAGGGACGACATGGACGTACCGGAAAAAAAGGAAGAAATATAGCGGGTTTCAACGGCCAGCAGCGGCCCGAGCTGTTGATTGCTGCGCTTGGCCTCAAAGACTGTGCTTGGGACGCACCTGGCTGCCGGCAAAACGTGGCCGGTCAGGCTCCACCTGCGGCAGTGGCTCACAGACCTGCATCTGTGCCAGGCAGCGTCGGGTCAGGTGCTGATATTCACGGGTGCCGGCCTGTTTCCAGGCCACCTCCTGATCACTCAAGGTCCGCGTGACCCGAGCCGGCGCGCCCATCACCAGCGACTGCGGCTCACAGGCAAAGCCGGCCTTGACGAAAGCCGCCGCCGAAACGAAAGATCGCGCCGCGATAACCGCGTTATCCATCACCACCGCGTTCATGCCCACCAGCGCATCGGCGCCGATCCTGCAGCCATGCAGCACCGCGCCATGGCCGATATGGCCGT
Source organism: Pseudomonas sp. TKO26 (assembly GCF_003225665.1). Lineage (NCBI taxonomy): Bacteria > Pseudomonadati > Pseudomonadota > Gammaproteobacteria > Pseudomonadales > Pseudomonadaceae > Pseudomonas > Pseudomonas sp. TKO26. The sequence continues at coordinate 76,582 of NZ_QKLN01000040.1, read as the reverse complement.
TGCGCTCGACCACCGTATCGCTCTCGGGAAAGCCGTGCATGACACAGGTGTCCTGCAGATTGGCGCCCTCTTCGAGGATGATCCGCCCGAAGTCCCCCCGCAGGCTGGCCAGCGGACCGACATAACAGTGCGGACCGACGATCACATCACCGATCAGCACCGCCGAAGGGTGTACATAAGCACTGGGATCGACCACTGGAGTCAATCCATCGAGGCTGTAACACGTCATGCTCTCCCCCCGCCAAACACTCAAAGACCATCGTTGTAGGAGCCGGCTTGCCGGCGAATGCGGCAGCGCAACAGCGCGACGCGAGTCAAGCCCATTACAAGCCAACAGCGCCGGCATTCTGTATCAGATCATTCTCAGCACACAAGAAGCAGTGGCAGGCCAGCAGGCTACATACGGATAACAGCTCAGCCTTCATCCAGCGGCTGATCAAGCCAGCCCTTCTGTCCAATCACACCCCATCCTCGGAAAACAATGAGACACATTAAATCTACTCACTATTGATTTTATGTATCGCATTGACGATATACTCGGCCAAAACCGGCTCCCCAGCCGATCCAACAATCGAGCCGGCAACCGGCCGCAACCTCCCGAGGAGGTTCACCATGCCTCAACACCTTGCAGTCGAAACCCTGGGCGGCGGTGTTCGCCTGATCACCCTGCAACGTCCGCAAGCCCTCAACGCCCTGACCACTGCCCTGCTGGCGGAGCTGGCGCAAGCCCTGGCAGAAGCCGAGGCCGACCCGCACACCCAGGTCGTGGTCCTGACCGGCAACCGCAAGGCGTTCGCCGCCGGTGCCGACCTCAAGGAAATGGCCGAACGCGACCTGACCGGCATCCTCAACGATCCGCGCCAGTCCAGCTGGGAACAGATCCGCCGCTTCGGCAAACCGCTGATTGCCGCGGTCAACGGCTTCGCTCTCGGTGGCGGCTGCGAGCTGGCCATGCACGCCGACATCATCATCGCGGGCGAGGACGCGCGCTTCGGCCAACCGGAAATCAATCTCGGGATCATGCCCGGTGCCGGCGGCACCCAGCGCCTGCCGCGCACCGTCGGCAAGTCCCTGGCCATGCAGATGGTGCTCACGGGCGAAGCCATAGATGCCCGGCATGCCCTGCGCGCCGGCCTGGTGAGCGAAGTCACCCAGCCGGAACTGGTGGTCGAGCGCGCCCTGCAACTGGCCCGCCTGATCGCCGGCAAGGCGCCACTGGCGCTGCGCCTGGCCAAGGAGGCGCTGCTCAAGGCCATGGACACCGACCTGGCCAGCGGCCTGCGCCTGGAACGCCATGCCTTTACCGTGCTGGCCGGCACCCGCGACCGCGAGGAAGGCATCGCCGCATTCCAGGAAAAACGCCCGGCGCAGTTCTCGGGCCACTGAGAACAACCCGCACCGTCCCTTTCGACCTGCACAGAGTGTCCCGACCATGAACTTCGCCAGCCTCTTGTTCTCCATTGACCAGGGCGTCGCCCTTGTCAGCCTCAACCGTCCCGAACAGCTCAACAGCTTCACTGCGCAGATGCACGGCGAGCTGCGCAGCGCCCTCAAGCTGGTGCGCAACAACCCCGAGGTGCGGGTGTTGCTGCTGACCGGCGAAGGCCGCGGCTTCTGCGCCGGGCAGGACCTGGGCGAGCGTAACGTCGCCCCCGGCGAGGCACCGCCGGACCTGGGGCAATCCATCGAAGCGTTCTACAACCCGCTGATACGCGAGCTGCGCGACCTGCCACTGCCGGTGATCTGCGCGGTCAACGGCGTGGCCGCCGGCGCCGGGGCCAACCTGCCCCTAGCTTGCGATCTGGTGCTGGCGGCGCGCTCCGCGAGCTTTATCCAGGCGTTCTGCAAGCTCGGGCTGATTCCCGATTCCGGCGGCACCTGGCTGCTGCCCCGGCTGGTAGGCATGGCCCGAGCCAAGTCCCTGGCCCTGCTGGGCAATCGCCTGAGCGCCGAACAGGCCGAACAGTGGGGGCTGATCCACCAATGCGTGGACGACGACGCGCTGCGGGACGAAGCCCTGCGCCTGGCCCGCCACCTGGCCAGCCAGCCCACCTACGGCCTGGCCCTGATCAAGCGCAGCCTGAATGCCAGCCTGCACAACAGCTTCGACCAGCAGCTGGACCTGGAGCGCGACCTGCAGCGCCTGGCGGGCCGCAGCGAGGACTACCGCGAGGGCGTCAGCGCCTTCATGGAAAAACGCAGCCCCGTCTTCAAGGGGTGCTGAACATGGGCCCACTCAGCCATAACGCACGCATTGCCGTGGTCGGCGCCGGGGCCATGGGGGCCGGCATCGCCCAGGTCGCGGCCCAGGCCGGGCATCCGGTGCTGCTGCTGGACCAGCGGCCGGAAGCGGCGGCCCAGGCCATTGCCGCGATCGACCAGCGGCTCGGCCAACGGGTACTCAAAGGCAAGCTTGAACAGAGCGCCCTGGAGGACGTCCGCCGCCGCCTGCAAGCGGCGCAGAGCCTGGAACAACTGGCGGACAGCGACCTGATCATCGAAGCCATCGCCGAACAGCTGCCGGCCAAACAGCAACTGTTCGCCGAGCTGGAAGCCCTGTGTCGCGCCGACTGCATCCTTGCCAGCAATACCTCTTCCTTGTCGATCACCGCGATTGCCGCCGACCTGCAACACCCACGGCGCCTGCTGGGGCTGCACTTCTTCAACCCCGCGCCGGTGATGGCCCTGGTGGAGGTGGTGCGCGGACTGGCCAGCGACCCGGTCCTGGCGGACCGCCTATACCAGACCATGAGTCGCTGGGGCAAGCATCCGGTGCATAGCCGCTCGACCCCGGGCTTTATCGTCAATCGCGTGGCCCGGCCCTTCTATGGCGAAAGCCTGCGCCTGCTGCAGGAAGGGGCCGCGGACTGCGCCACCCTCGACGCGCTGCTGCGCGAGGCCGGCGGCTTCGCCATGGGCGCCTTCGAACTCACCGACCTGATCGGTCAGGACATCAACTACGCGGTGACCTGCTCGGTGCACGCAGCCTATTACGGTGACCCACGCTACCAGCCTTCACTGATCCAGAAGGAACTGGTGGACGCCGGCTACCTGGGGCGCAAGAGCGGCCAGGGCTTCTACGCCTACGCCGACGGCGCGCCACGTCCGCCCGCGGCCGGGTTGAGCAGCGACGCCGTCATCGAGCACTGCGTGCTGGAGGGCGACCTGGGCTGGGCCGCGCCCCTGGTCCAGCGCCTGGAGAACCAGGGCGTCCAGGTGATCCGCCGCGACGGTCGCGGCCTGCTGCGGGTCGGCGAGGCGATCCTCGCGCCGAGCGACGGTCGCCCGGCCGGCCAACGGGCCCGGGACGAAGGCCTGGGCAACAACCTGGTGCTGTTGGACCTGGCGCTGGACTATCGCCAAGCCAGCCGCCTGGCCGTCAGTTGCTCCGGCGCAATCGCCCCCAAGGCCCTGGACCAGGCCGTCGCCTTGCTGCAACGAGCCGGACTGCAGGTCAGCCGACTCAGCGACACACCGGCCCTGGCCGTATTGCGCACCGTGGCCATGCTCGCCAACGAAGCCGCCGATGCCGTGTTGCAGGGCGTGGCCTCGGCGGCGGATATCGATCTGGCCATGCGCAGCGGGGTCAACTACCCCCAGGGCCCTCTGGCCTGGGCCGACCGGCTGGGCCTGGAACCTCTGCTCAAGGTGCTGGAAAACCTCCAGGGCACCTACGGCGAGGAGCGCTACCGGCCGTCCCTGCTGCTGCGGCGCTACGCGGCTGAAGGGAGGGGGTTTCATGACTGAGCATGACGCCATGGAACTGGCTCGACGCTGCGCCCAGCGTCTTTTCGAACGCGACAGGGCCAGCAACGCAATGGGCATGCGCCTGCTCTCGGTGGCCCCCGGCGCGGCCCGGCTGGGCATGACCGTGACCCAGGACATGCTCCAGGGCCACGGCACCTGCCACGGCGGCGTGCTCTTCGCCCTCGCCGACTCGGCATTCGCCATGGCCTGCAACAGCTATGACCAAGCCACGGTGGCCATGGGCTGCAGCATCGAATACATCGCGCCGGCGCATCAGGGCGACGCCCTGACCGCCGACTGCCATGAACAGAACCGCAAGGGGCGCACAGGGCACTATGCGGTTCGTATCGAAAACCAGCAGGGACAGCTGATTGCCCTGTTTCAAGGCAAATCCTACAAAGTGCGCGGCCCAGTGCTGACACAGGAGACAGACCATGAATGACGCACTGATCATCGATGCCGTCCGAACCCCGATCGGGCGCTACGCCGGAGCGCTGAGCAGCGTGCGCGCCGATGACCTGGGGGCGATCCCCCTGCGTGAATTGCTGCGCCGCCATCCGCAGGTCGACTGGAGCGAGGTTGACGACCTGATCTACGGCTGCGCCAACCAGGCCGGCGAAGACAACCGCAACGTGGCCCGCATGTCGGCGCTACTGGCCGGGCTGCCCACCGGCGTATCGGCGGTCACCCTCAATCGGCTGTGCGGCTCCGGGCTGGACGCCGTGGGCAGCGCCGCCCGCGCGATTCGCAGTGGCGAGGCCGGGCTGGTCCTGGCCGGCGGCGTGGAGTCCATGTCCCGGGCGCCGCTGGTGCTGGCCAAGGCCGAAAGCGCCTTCTCGCGCCAGGCCGAGCTGTACGACACCACCCTGGGCTGGCGTTTCGTCAACCCCTTGATGCAGCAGCAGTACGGCATCGATTCGATGGCCGAAACCGCCGAGAACGTCGCCGAGCAGTTCAACATCTCCCGCGCCGACCAGGACGCCTTCGCCCTGCGCAGCCAGTTGCGGGCCTGCGCGGCCCAGGCCAGTGGCCGCCTGGCCCGGGAGATCGTCACGGTGAGCATTGCCCAGCGCAAAGGCCCGCCGTTGGAGATCGCCGTGGATGAGCACCCGCGGGCCGCAACCACCCTGGAGCAGTTGCAGAAACTGCCGACGCCCTTCCGCCGTGATGGCAGCGTCACTGCCGGCAACGCCTCGGGACTCAACGACGGCGCCTGCGCCCTGCTGCTGGCCAGTCCGGCCCTGGCCCAGCGCCATGACCTGCGGCCCCGGGGCCGGGTGGTGGCCATGGCCACCGCCGGGGTCGAGCCCAGGATCATGGGCATCGGCCCGGTGCCAGCCTGTCGCAAGGTGCTGGACCTGGCCCAGCTCAGCCTGGCGGACCTGGACGTCATCGAGCTCAACGAGGCCTTTGCCGCCCAGGCCCTGGCGGTGCTGCGCGAACTGGGGCTGGCGGACGACGACCCGCGGGTCAACCCCAACGGCGGCGCCATTGCCCTGGGGCATCCCCTGGGCATGAGCGGTGCGCGGCTGGTGACCACCGCCCTGCACGAACTGGAGCAGCGTCAGGGACGTTATGCCCTGTGCACCATGTGCATCGGGGTCGGCCAAGGCATTGCACTGATCATCGAGAGGCTGTAACTACTTCAGGACTTCATCCCTGCATGCACTCAGAACCCGCCTACCGGCGAGTGACAACACAACAACAATTCGAGTGAAACCATGAACATGCCGATTGCCCGAACCGTGCCCGCCCCCCTGCTGGACCCGATGGAAACCGCCAGCATCGACCAGTTGCGCCAGCATCAACTGGAGCGCCTGCGCTGGAGCCTCAACCATGCCTACGAGCGGGTGCCCCTGTATCGCCAGCGCTTCGACGCCCAGGGCGTGCACCCCCAGGACATCCGCCGCCTGGAAGACCTGGCGCAACTGCCCTTCACCACCAAGTCCGACCTGCGGGACCACTATCCCTACGGCATGTTCGCGGTGCCGATGCACGAGGTGGTGCGCCTACACGCCTCCAGCGGCACCACCGGCAAGCCCACGGTGGTCGGCTACACCCGCAACGACATCGACACCTGGGCCCAGGTAGTGGCGCGCTCGATCCGCGCCGCCGGCGGCCGGCCGGGGGACAAGGTGCATATTTCCTACGGCTACGGCCTGTTCACTGGCGGCCTGGGAGCGCACTACGGCGCCGAACGCTTGGGCTGTACGGTGATCCCCATGTCCGGCGGCCAGACCGAAAAGCAGGTGCAACTGATCAAGGATTTCCAGCCGGACATCATCATGGTCACGCCCTCCTACATGCTCAACATCGCCGACGAGATCGAACGCCAGGGCCTGGACCCGCAGCAACTGGCGCTGCGCCTGGGTATCTTCGGCGCCGAGCCCTGGACCGATGAACTGCGCGGCGCCATCGAACGGCGCCTGGGCATCAGCGCCCTGGACATCTACGGACTGTCGGAAATCATTGGCCCCGGGGTGGCCATGGAATGCGCCGAAACCCGCGACGGACCGACCCTGTGGGAAGACCACTTCTATCCAGAGATCATCGATCCGCTGACCGGCCAGGTCCTGCCCGACGGGGAAATGGGCGAACTGGTGCTCACCTCCCTGACCAAGGAGGCGCTGCCGATGATCCGCTACCGCACCCGCGACCTGACCCGCCTGCTACCGGGAACCGCACGCCCCATGCGGCGCATCGACAAGATCACCGGGCGCAGCGACGACATGCTGATCATTCGCGGGGTCAACGTGTTCCCCACCCAGGTCGAGGAGCTGGTGCTCAAGGCCGAGCACCTGGCGCCCTGCTACGAGATCCACCTGTACCGCCACGGCAATCTCGACAGCGTCGACATCCACGTCGAGCTCAAGAGCGAGCACCAGCACCTGGGGGACCAGCAACAACGGACCATCTGCAGCGAGCTGAGTCGCCACATAAAGAACCACATCGGCATCAGCTCGCGTATCGTTTTGCAGCCACCGTTCAGCCTGAAGCGTTCCGAGGGCAAGGCCTGCCGAGTGCTCGACAAGCGCAAGTAGTGATTAGCATGCCCATCTGCCCCGTGATGACGGGGCTTTTTTTTGCCCGGAGAAACAGCGTGTCGGCAAAGCGATACACAAACCAAACATGACACGCTATTTTGTATTTGATATTTATTTGTGTATCACATATAAACATCACAGCCTCACCCACACCTTCAACCCGGGAGACACTGCATGTACGCACAGCTGGTAGACACGGGGGTCAAGCGCATCACGCCGCTGGCAGAAATGTCCGAGCAGGAACGCACCTTCCAGGAAAAAATCGATAGCGAGATCAAGATCGAGGCCAAGAACTGGATGCCCGATGCCTACCGCCAGACGCTGATCCGGCAGATCTCCCAGCACGCCCACTCGGAAATCGTCGGCATGCTGCCCGAAGGCAACTGGGTGACCCGCGCCCCGACCCTCAAGCGCAAGCTGCAACTGATGGCCAAGATCCAGGACGAAGCCGGCCACGGCCTGTACCTGTACAGCGCCATGGAAACCCTGGGTGCCGACCGCGACGAGGAAATCGCCAAGCTCCACAGCGGCCGCGCCAAGTACTCGAGCATCTTCAACTACCCGACCCTGAACTGGGCCGACATGGGTGCGGTGGGCTGGCTGGTGGACGGTGCCGCCATCGTCAACCAGGTGGTGCTGCAGCGCACCTCCTACGGCCCCTATGCACGGGCCATGGTGCGCATCTGCAAGGAAGAGAGCTTTCACCAGCGCCAGGGCTACGAAATCCTCCTGACCATGATGCGCGAGGGCAACCAGGCGCAGAAGGACATGGTCCAGGACGCCATCGACCGCCTTTGGTGGCCGGCCCTGATGATGTTCGGCCCCAGCGACGAACACTCGCCCAACAGCGCCCAGTCCATGGCCTGGAAGATCAAGCGCCAGAGCAACGACGAACTGCGCCAGCGCTTCATCGACCAGACCATCCCGCAGCTGGAGTTGCTGGGCTGTACCTGCCCCGACCCGGACCTGAAGTGGAACGCCGAGCGCGGCCACTACGACTTCGGCCAGATCCAGTGGCAGGAATTCTACGAGGTGCTCAAGGGCAATGGCCCATGCAACCAGGAGCGCCTGGAAACCCGCCGCAAAGCCATCGATGACGGCGCCTGGGTGCGGGCCGCCGCCGTGGCCCATGCCCAGAAGAAAGCCAACAAGAACGCCGCCTGAGCGCGCCCAGCCTGATCCGGAGCCAATGCCATGTCTGAATGGACCCTTTACGAAGTCTTCGTGCGCAGCAAGCACGGTCTCAATCACAAGCATGTCGGCAGCGTGCACGCCGCCGACGCCGCCATGGCCATGACCAACGCCCGGGACCTCTACACCCGGCGCAGCGAAGGCGTGAGCCTGTGGGTGGTGCCCTCGGCGCAGATCGTCGCCTCCTCCCCGGATGACAAGGATCCGCTGTTCGACCCCGCCGACGACAAGGTCTACCGCCACGCCAGCTTCTATCAGCTGCCCCCTGAAGTCGGACATATGTGAGGCCGGCCATGAACCCTGCAAACGATCTGATCAACCCCCTGCTGCGCCTCGGCGACAGCGCCCTGATCCAGGGCCAGCGCCTGTGCGAATGGTGCGGCCGGGCCCCGGCCCTGGAAGAAGAGCTGGCGCTGATGAACGTCGGCCTCGATCTGGTGGGCCAGGCCCGCAACTGGCTGGACTACGCCGCCGAACTGCTGGCCGATGGCCGCGACGCCGATCACCTGGCGTTCCGCCGGGACGAGCGGGCCTACCGCAATCTGCTGCTGGTGGAGCAGCCCAATGGCGATTTCGCGGTGACCCTGCTCAAGCAGTTCTTCTACGACGCCTGGCACCTGGAAACCCTCAAGGGCCTGAGCCAGTCGGCGGATGAGCGGATGGCCGGGATCGCCGCCAAGGCCCTCAAGGAGGTCACCTATCACCTGCGGCGCTCCAGCGAATGGGTCGAGCGCCTGGGCGACGGCACCGAGGAAAGCCACCAGCGCATGCTCCAGGCGATCCCGCGGCTGTGGCGCTTCACCGGCGAGCTGGTCGAGCAGCACGCCACGGAAATCGAGCTGCACCGGGCTGGCCTGTGGGCCGATCCGGCCCAGGTGGCCGAGGCCTGGCGTGCCAGCGTCGAAAGCCTCTTCGCCCGGGCCACCCTGCCCGTGCCCGAGGCGCCGAGCCATTTCTACCTGGATGCACGCCGGGGCCTGCACACCGAGCACCTGGGCCCACTGCTGGCCGAGATGCAGTTCCTGCCGAGGGCCTACCCCGATGCGGTCTGGTGAACTGATCGGCAGCGACCAGGGCGCAAGGGACCTGCAACAGGGCGACCTGGACCTGGCCTGGAGCACCCTGGATCAGGTCATGGACCCGGAAGTGCCGGTGGTCAGCGTGCTCGACCTGGGCATCGTCCGCGACCTGGACTGGCAGGCCGGCCATCTGCAGGTGGCGCTCACCCCCACCTACTCCGGCTGCCCGGCCACCGAGGTGATCGAGCACGACATTCGCCAGGCCCTGGAACAGGCCGGCTTCAAGGCCCCGCGCCTGGTGCGCCAATTGACCCCGGCCTGGACCACCGACTGGATCACCGAGCGCGGTCGCCAGCGCCTGCGGGCCTACGGCATCGCGCCGCCCTCGGGCAGCAGCAAACGCAGCCTGCTTGGGGACGCGCCCCAGGTGCTCTGCCCGCAATGCGGCAGCGCCCACAGCGAGCGCCTCAGCGAGTTCGGCTCCACCGCCTGCAAGGCCTTGTACCGCTGCCGCGACTGCCTGGAACCCTTCGACTATTTCAAGTGCATCTGAGCCGTCCGCGCCTCAGAGGAGAATCAGCATGAGCCAGTTCCACCGCTTGACCATCAAGGATGTACGCAGCGAAACCCGCGACGCGGTGTCCATCGCCTTCGAGATTCCCCCGCACCTGCAAGCGCAGTTCCACTTCACCCAGGGTCAGCATCTGGTGCTGCGCGCCGAACTGGAAGGCGAGGAAGTCCGCCGCTCCTATTCGATCTGCAGCGGGGTGAATGACGACGAGCTGCGCATCGCGGTGAAACGCGTCAGCGGCGGACGCTTTTCGGCCTTCGCCAACGAACGGCTCAAGCCCGGGCACTCGCTGGAGGTCATGCCTCCGGCCGGCCGCTTCTATGTCGAGCTGGAGCCGACCCGTCGCGGCCACTACCTGGCGGTGGCCGCGGGCAGCGGCATCACGCCGATCCTGTCGATCATCAAGAGCACCCTTGAGGGCGAGCCGCTGAGTCGCATCACCCTGCTCTACGGCAACCGTTCCAGCGCCTCGGCGCTGTTTCGCGAACAGCTGGAGGACTTGAAGAACCGCTATCTGCAGCGCCTGAACCTGGTGTTCGTGTTCAGTCGCGAACAGCAGGACATCGACCTCTACAACGGCCGCATCAACCAGGACAAATGCCGGCAGCTGTTTTCACGCTGGGTCGATGTCGGGCAACTGGACGCGGCCTTCATCTGCGGCCCCCAGGCCATGACCGAAACCGTGCGCGACAGCCTCAAGGCCGCCGGGATGAACGCCGAGCGCATCCACTTCGAGCTGTTCCATGCCGCCGGCGACCAGCACAAGCGCCAGGCCCGGGAAGCCGCCCGCGCCCAGGACCCGCAAGTCAGCCGGGTCACCGTGATCAGCGATGGCCGGGCCCTGGCCTTCGACCTGCCGCGCAACAGCCAGAGCCTGCTGGATGCCGGCAACGCCCAGGGCGCCGAGCTGCCGTATTCGTGCAAGGCCGGGGTCTGCTCCACCTGCAAGTGCAAGGTCATCAAAGGCGAGGTGGAAATGGACAGCAACCACGCCCTGGAAGACTACGAAGTGGCGGCCGGTTATGTGCTGTCGTGCCAGTCCTTTCCCCTCAGCGACACGGTGGTCCTGGACTTCGACCAGCCCTGAGCCAAGCGTCGCTACGCGTGCCCCAGAACAACAACAAGAGAGAACAGCTCATGAGCCCGCAAGAAATAGACCGCATCACCCGCCACCCGGACTTTATCCAGCTGGTCCGGCGCAAGCAGCGACTCTACTGGTCCCTGACCCTGGTCATGCTCCTGGCCTACTACGGCTTCGTCTTGCTGGTGGCCTTCAATCCCGCCCTGCTGGGCCGCTCGCTGTCCGGCGGGGCCACCAGTGTCGGCATGCCGGTGGGCGTGGCGATGATCGTCCTGGCCTTTGCCCTCACCGGTCTTTATGTGTATCGGAGCAACCGGCTGCTGGACCCGCTGAACGACAGACTCAAGCGCGAGTGCCGGTCATGAAGCGCCTTGCAGGAGCCTGCCTGCTGCCCTGCCTGCTGGCCGGGGACCTGGCCCTGGCCGCCGACGACAGCGCCCGCCCGCTGAACTGGAACGCCATCGGCATGTTCCTGGTGTTCGTCCTGCTGACCCTGGGGATCACTCGCTGGGCCGCCCTGCGCACCCGCTCGGCCAAGGATTTCTACACCGCCGGCGGCGGCATGAGCGGCCTGCAGAACGGCCTGGCGATTGCCGGTGACATGATCTCCGCGGCGTCCTTCCTGGGCATCTCGGCGATGATGTTTCTCAACGGCTACGACGGCCTGCTGTACGCCCTCGGAGTACTGGCCGGCTGGCCGATCATCCTGTTCCTGATCGCCGAACGCCTGCGCAACCTGGGCACCTACACCTTCGCCGACGTGGTTTCCTATCGCCTGGCCCAGACTCCGGTACGCCTGACCTCGGCCTTCGGCACCCTGACCGTGGCCCTGATGTACCTGGTGGCGCAGATGGTCGGCGCCGGCAAGCTGATCGAACTGCTGTTCGGCCTCAGTTACCTCCACGCGGTGATGCTGGTGGGCCTGCTGATGGTCTGCTACGTGACCTTCGGCGGCATGCTGGCCACCACCTGGGTGCAGATCATCAAGGCGGTGATGCTGCTCTCGGGCACCAGTTTCATGGCCTTCATGGTGCTCAGGCATTTTGGCTTCAGCACCGAGGCGCTGTTCGCCCGAGCCAGTGAGGTACACGCCAAAGGCAGCGCGATCATGGCCCCCGGCGGGCTGTTGTCGAACCCCGTGGATGCCATTTCCCTGGGGCTGGGGATGATGTTCGGCACCGCCGGGCTGCCCCATATCCTCATGCGCTTCTTCACCGTCAGCGACGCCCGGGAAGCGCGCAAGAGCGTGCTCTATGCCACCGGCTTCATCGGCTACTTCTATCTGTTGCTGATCGTGGTCGGCTTCGGCGCGATCGTCATGGTCGGCAGCGAGCCTGCGTATCGCGACGCCAGCGGCGCGATCATCGGCGGCGCCAACATGATCGCGGTGCACCTGGCCCAGGCGGTGGGCGGCAACCTGTTCCTGGGTTTCATCTCGGCCGTGGCCTTCGCCACCATCCTCGCGGTGGTGGCCGGGCTGGCGCTGTCCGGCGCCTCGGCGGTGTCCCACGACCTGTATGCCTGCGTGATGCGCCAAGGCCAGGCCAGCACCCAGCAGGAAATGCGCGTCTCGAAGATCGCCACCCTGTGCATCGGCGTCCTGGCGGTGCTGCTGGGGCTGTTGTTCGAATCGCAGAACATCGCCTTTCTCTCGGGGCTGGTGCTGGCGATTGCCGCGTCGGTGAATTTCCCCGTGCTGTTTCTTTCCATGTTCTGGAAAGGCCTGACCACCCGGGGCGCAGTGGGCGGCAGCCTGGCCGGGCTGATCTCGGCGATTGTCCTGCTGATCCTCAGCCAGGCGGTCTGGGTCAATGTGCTGCACCACCCCCAGGCGCTGTTTCCCTACGCCAACCCGGCGCTGTTCTCCATGAGCCTGGCGTTCTTCACGGCCTGGGCCTTGTCCGTCAGCGACCGCTCGCCCCGGGCCGAGCTGGAGCGCGGTCGCTACCTGGCGCAGTTCATCCGGTCCATGACCGGCATCGGCGCTGGCGGCGCCAGCCATCACTGAGTTGCCTCCCGGCGCCCGCTACGGTGCGCCGGCCCTCAACTGACCTTTCGGAGCCTTTCTCCCATGCCACAGTCTCCTACCCTGCAAAGCTTTATCGGCGGCCGCTGGATCGGCCAGCACCCGGCCCAGGCCTTGCGCAGCGCCATCGACGGCCATGAAGTGGCGCGCACCCATGAAGAGCCCCTGGACTTCGCCGAAGCGCTGCAACATGGCCGCGTGAACGGCGCCCGAGCCCTGCTGGCCGTGGATTTCCAGGAACGCGCCCGGCGCCTCAAGGCCCTGGCGCTATACCTTAGTGAACGCAAGGAACAGCTGTACGCTCTGTCCCACCACAGCGGCGCGACCCGGGCCGACAGCTGGATCGACATCGAGGGCGGCAACAGCACCCTGTTCAGCTATGCCGGGCTCGGCGCCCGCGAGCTGCCCTCGGGCAACCTGCTGCACGAAGGCCCGGCGCAGACCCTGAGCAAGCTCGGCAGTTTTGCCGGCACCCATATCCTGGTGCCCCGTGGCGGCGTGGCGGTGCACATCAACGCCTTCAACTTTCCCATCTGGGGGATGCTGGAAAAGTTCGCCCCCTGCTTCCTCGCCGGCATGCCCTGCATCGTCAAGCCGGCCAGTGCCACCAGCTACCTGACCGAGGCCGCGGTGCGCTTGATGCATGAATCCGGCCTGTTGCCCGAAGGCAGCCTGCAACTGGTGATCGGCGGCACCGGCGATCTGCTGGATCGCTTGCAAGGCCAGGACCTGGTGACCTTCACCGGCTCGGCGGTCCCCGCCGCCACGCTGCGGGCCAACCCCAACCTGATCCGCCACTCGGGGCCCTTCAACGCCGAGGCCGATTCGCTGAACTGCGCGATCCTGGCGCCGGACGTAACTCCGGACGACCCGGAATTCGAGCTGTTCATCAAGGAAGTGGTACGGGAAATGACGGTCAAGGCCGGACAGAAATGCACCGCCATCCGCCGCGCCATGGTTCCGGCCAAGCAGTTGGACGCCGTGGCCACGGGCTTGCGCGAGCGTCTGTCGAAGGTGGTGGTCGGCGATCCATCGGTGGAAGGCGTGCGCATGGGCGCCCTGGCCTCCCACGCGCAACAGCGGGATGTGGCCGAGCGCCTGGAAAGCCTGCTGCACAGCAGCGACCTGTTGTTCGGCGCCCGGGACGGTTTCGAACCCCGGGGCGACAACGTCAGCCAGGGCGCGTTCTTTGCCCCAACCCTGTTGTTGACCCGTGATCCCCTGGCCCAGGGCGGCGCCCACGATATCGAGGCCTTTGGCCCGGTCAGCAGCCTGATGGCCTACGACGATCTGGACCAGGCCCTGGAACTGGCCGCCCGCGGCAAGGGCAGCCTGGTGGCCAGCCTGGTGACCAAGGACCCGGGCATCGCCGCCCAGGTCATTCCCCGGGCTGCCAGCTGGCACGGCCGCTTGCTGGTCCTGGACCGCGAGTGCGCCGGCGAATCCACCGGTCACGGTTCGCCGCTGCCGCAACTCAAGCACGGTGGCCCGGGTCGCGCCGGCGGCGGTGAAGAGCTGGGCGGCCTGCGGGCGGTCAAGCACTACCTGCAGCGGGCTGCGGTGCAGGGTTCCCCGAGCATGCTGGCGGCAGTGACCGGCGAATACCTGCGCGGCGCCAAGGTCATCGAAACCGAGGTCCACCCGTTCCGCAGGCACTTCCAGGACCTGCGCATCGGCGAGTCGCTGCTGACCCACCGACGCACCGTGACCGAGGCCGACCTGGTGAATTTCGGCTGCCTGTCGGGGGACCACTTCTATATGCACTTCGACGAGATCGCCGCCAAAGAGTCGCAGTTCGGCAAGCGCATTGCCCACGGCTACTTCGTACTTTCGGCGGCGGCCGGCCTGTTCGTCTCCCCGGGCCCGGGGCCGGTCCTGGCCAACTACGGCCTGGACACCCTGCGCTTCATCAGCCCGGTGGGGATTGGCGACACCCTGCAGGCGCGCCTGACCTGCAAGCGCAAGATCGACCAGGGCAAACAGAGCCCCCAGGGCACGCCACAAGGAGTGGTGGCCTGGGACGTGGAAGTGACCAACCAGCTGGGTGAACTGGTGGCCAGCTACGACATCCTGACCCTGGTCGCCAAGCGCACCCACTGACCGCAGGCGCCGGCTTGCCGGCGAATGGCACCCGCGACGCTGTCGGACTTGGGAACGCCTTCGCCAGCGAGCTGGCGCCTACAAGAGGGTGCCGGCGCCTTTGCGGAGGCTTGGGTCGGGCAGATTGTCGCAAAAGATTTCATCAATTCTTGATTCTCAATTCGCCATGCGGCAAGTTGCGCGCTTCTCAACACAAGGAGCAGCCCATGTCCGGCTCAATGGCCCAGGCGTTTGCGCACAATTTTCTCGGCCAGTCCCCACGTTGGTACAAGGCCAGCATCCTCGCCTTCCTGCTGCTCAATCCCTTGCTGTACGTCTGGGTCAGCCCGGCCGCGGCCGGATGGTGCCTGGTGATCGAGTTCATCTTCACCCTGGCCATGGCCCTCAAGTGCTACCCCTTGATGCCCGGCGGCCTGCTGCTGGTGGAGGCGATGCTGCTGGGCATGGCCACGCCCCAGGCCCTGTACGACGAGCTGGTGCACAACTTCCCGGTGATCCTGCTGCTGATGTTCATGGTGGCCGGCATCTATTTCATGAAGGAGTTGCTGCTGTTCCTGTTCTCCCGGCTACTGCTGGGGGTGCGTTCCAAAGCGCTGCTGGGCTTGCTGTTCTGCTTTCTGTCGGCCTTTCTCTCGGCCTTCCTCGACGCCCTGACCGTCACCGCGGTGTTCATCAGCGCCGCCGTGGGCTTCTACTCGGTGTACCACCGGGTGGCCTCCGGCAATGACCCGCGCCAGGACAGCGCCTTTGCCGATGACCAGCATCTGCCGACCCTGCATCACGACGACCTGCAGCAGTTCCGCGCCTTTCTGCGCAGCCTGTTGATGCACGGCGCCGTGGGCACGGCCCTGGGTGGCGTGTGCACCCTGGTGGGTGAACCACAGAACCTGTTGATCGGCCATGAAATGGGCTGGCACTTCGCCGAGTTCCTGAGCAAGGTGGCGCCGGTTTCAATGCCGGTGCTGGCGGCCGGCCTGGTGACCTGCGTGCTGCTGGAGAAACTGCGCTGGTTCGGTTACGGCACCCTGCTGCCGGACAACGTGCGTCGGGTACTGGCCAACTACGCTGCCGAGGACGACGCCCAGCGCACCTCGCGCCAGCGTGCGGCGCTGCTGGTGCAAGGACTGGCGGCCTTGATCCTGATTGTCGGCCTGGCCCTGCACGTGGCCGAGGTCGGCCTGATCGGGCTGCTGGTGATCGTGCTGATCACCGCCTTCACCGGGATTACCGATGAGCACCGGCTGGGCAACGCCTTCAAGGACGCCATGCCCTTCACCGCCCTGCTGGTGGTGTTCTTTGCCGTGGTCGCGGTGATTCACCAGCAGCAACTGTTCGTGCCGCTGATCCAGTGGGTGCTGGCGCTGCCGCAGGAGCAGCAACCGGGCATGCTGTTCATCGCCAATGGCCTGCTGTCGGCCATCAGCGACAACGTGTTCGTCGCCACCATCTACATCACCGAAGTGAAACGCGCCTTTGTCGCCGGACAGATGAGCCGCGAGCACTTCGAAACCCTGGCGATCGCCATCAACACCGGCACCAACCTGCCCAGCGTAGCCACGCCCAACGGCCAGGCGGCGTTCCTGTTCCTGCTGACGTCGGCGATTGCACCGCTGGTGCGCCTGTCCTATGGCCGCATGGTGTGGATGGCCCTGCCCTACACCGTGGTCATGGGCCTGCTGGGCTGGTACGCGGTGAGCTACTGGCTGTAGCGTTGGAGGATGTTTTAAGGGCTGAGGCGCTGATCCGGGTGCAACGGGGTGCCGTCCATATCGCTGAGCAGGAACGCGATGGACCGCACCTTGCCCCCCTTCATCCGAGGGTGTGCCAGACGCGACCATCCCGGGCCAGCAGCTCATCAGCGGCATCCGGGCCATCCTCACCCGCAGGGTAAGTCTGCACGCTCGCGTCCTGCTTCCAGGCATCGAGGAAAGGCTGCACGGCGCGCCAGCCGTTCTCGATGTTGTCGGCGCGCTGAAACAGCGTCTGGTCGCCGATCAGGCAGTCATAGATCAGCGTCTCGTAGCCGGTGGACGGCTGCATTTCGAAGAAATCGCGGTAGGCAAAGCCCAGCTCGATATTGGCCATGTCCAGGCTCGGCCCGGGCTTTTTCGCCAGCAGGTCGAACCACATGCCTTCATTGGGCTGGATCTGGATCCGCAGGTAGGTCGGCGACAGACGCTCGACCTCGGTGTCACGGAATTGCGCATAGGGCGCCGGCTTGAAGCAGATGACGATCTCGGTGTCGCGCACGCTCATGCGCTTGCCGGTGCGCAGGTAGAACGGCACCCCGACCCAGCGCCAGTTGTCGATCATCACCTTCAGCGCGACGTAGGTTTCAGTATTGCTGTCCGACGCCACATTGGCCTCGTCGCGATAGCCCGGCAGCGGCTTGGCGCCTGCCAAGCCGGCACCGTACTGACCGCGCACCGAGTTGGCCCGGGCTTCTTCCAGGGACCAGGGGCGGATCGCCCCCACCACCTTGGCCTTCTCGCCACGCACCGCGTCGGCGCCAAAGGCTGCCGGGGGCTCCATCGCCACCATCGCCAACAGCTGGAACAGGTGATTGGGCACCATGTCCCGCAGGGCGCCGGTGTGTTCATAAAAGCTGCCACGGGTTTCGACCCCGACGGTTTCCGCCGCAGTGATCTGCACGTGGTCGATGTAATGATTGTTCCAGAACGCTTCGAACAGGCTGTTGGAGAACCGGCTGACCAGAATGTTCTGCACGGTTTCCTTGCCCAGGTAATGGTCGATGCGATAGATCTGCTTCTCGCTCATGACCTTGAGCAGGCAGGCGTTGAGGGCTTCGGCGGTCTGCAGGTCGGAGCCGAAGGGTTTCTCGATCACCACCCGGCGAAAGCCATCCTCGCGCTCCTCCAGCAGCCCCGCCGCCCCCAGCCGCTGCACCACTTCACTGAAGAAGCGCGGCGCGGTGGCCAGGTAGAACACCGCGTTGCCGGTGCCGCTGGCGGCAATCCGCGCGGCCAGCTCGACATAGGTGCTGTCGTCGAGGAAATCGCCCTGGACGTAGCTGATGCCCCGGGTCAGGCTGGCCCAGACGGCGGCGTCCACGGACGCCCCCTGGCCTTGTTTGTTCAACACCTCATCGCGAAGGAAGTCTTCCAGCAGCGTGGCGAACTCGGCGTCGCTCACCGCGTTGTGGTCGACGCCGACAATCCGCAGTCCCTCATCCAGCAAGCCGTCGCGGCTCAGGTTGTACAGCGCCGGGGTCAGCAGGCGCTTGACCAGATCGCCCCGGGCACCGAACAGGAACAGCGTGGTCGGCGGCGCCGGCAACGCCTTGGACTTCTTTCGCGTGGCGGTCATTTCTTCCCGCTCTCCACATGGCCGCCAAAGCCGAAGCGCATGGCCGAGAGCAGTTTGTCGCCGTAGGTACCCTGGCCGCGGGAGCGGTAGCGGGAGAACAGCGAGTTGGACAAGACCGGCACCGGCACCGCCTGCTCCATGGCCGCTTCGATGGTCCAGCGCCCTTCGCCGCTGTCGGCCACGGAACCGGAAAAGCCCTCGAGCTTCGGATCGCCGGCCAGGGCATCGGCGGTCAGGTCCAGGAGCCAGGACGACACCACGCTGCCGCGACGCCAGACTTCGGCGATGTCCGCCACATTCAGGTCAAAACGCTGATCTTCCGGCAGGATCTCCGACGACTTGGTCTTGAGAATGTCGAAGCCCTCGGCGAAGGCCTGCATCATCCCGTACTCGATGCCGTTGTGGATCATCTTGACGAAGTGTCCGGCACCGGCGGGACCGGCATGGATGTAGCCGCGCTCGGCACGGTCGTCATCGGCGACCCGATCCTTGGTTCGTGGAATCGAACCCAGGCCCGGGGCCAGGGCCGCGAACAGCGGGTCCAGGCGCAGCACCTCATCGGCGTCGCCGCCGATCATCATGCAGTAGCCGCGCTCCAGGCCCCAGACGCCGCCGGAGGTGCCGACGTCGATGTACTTCAGGCCCTTTTGCGCCAGATCGCGGGCGCGACGGATGTCGTCCTTATAGTAGGTGTTGCCGCCGTCGATGATGACGTCACCCGGCTCAAGCAACTGGCTGAGGGTGTCGATGGTGTCCTCGGTGGGTGCGCCGGCGGGCAGCATGACCCAGACTGCGCGGGGTTTTTCCAGGCCGGCCACCAGGGCCGGCAGATCGGCGACGCCCTTGGCGCCTTCGGCGGCCAGGGTGCTGACGAACTCGGTGTTGCGGTCAAAGACTACGGTTTGGTGCCCATTGAGCATCAGGCGCCGTGCAATGTTACCGCCCATGCGGCCCAGTCCAATAATCCCCAGTTGCATGTGCTGATGCTCCTACTGCAAAAAATTCAGATCAAAAATATATGGCCCAATGAGCCGGTACCCACTTCAAGGGGCGCAACTATACAAGGCAAGACGCTCCAAGACAGCGCAATCTTCAGCCATAAGCGCAGTTTTTACGGCCACCTGTGCTCGACCCGACGCGGCCGAACCTGATCCCCGCCCCGGCGGGCGGGCAACGAGTGAAGATTAGTCCAGGCACCCGGGGCGAAGTTTCGCAGAGCCTGGGGCAATAGCGACAGAAAACCACAACAAGACACGGCGACCCCGAAAAATAAAAAAGTTCCCATTGCCCGAAAAAGAAATAAAATCGCCGCCTGCGACAGCGCTCCACACCCGGCATGGGCAGAGCAAAGCATAGTTGAGGCACGCCATTTGCGAGGTGAAGCAATGGGCACAGTACAAACGGCACGACCAGCACAAACCCTGTATGTGACCATTCGTCGCGACGAATTGCGTCAGCTCAGGGAGCAACGCGATCAATTGCAACAAGAGGTCGCACAACTGCGCCGGATGTTGCAGGCCCAGGCTCAAGGCCCTGTCGCCGAGCTGCACCTTCCCTCCGCGAGCTGAACTCGCCCCTGGACGCAGGCCCGGCCTGCGCTGGCTGTCCGACGGTGCCCCCGCCGCAAGGCCGCGACTGCGGCTAGACGGACAAAAATCCCACGTCGGCCTCACGAACTTTTCACACTTGCCACTCGATACTCCAGGCCATTGTGGCCGTGTTGTTATCGACGGCGGGTTTCATTGGCGGCGCGCCACCTGCGCCCAATGATCATGGAATTGTGGGGAGCACCGAATGGCTTTGTTCAAACGCAGTAACTCATCTGCGGCGGGTTTCGACTGGATGGGCCTGCTCTGGCTATTCCTGTTCTTCTGGTATTTCTCCGGCATCACCCAACTGCTGATCCAGCTGACCGACACGTCCGGCTTCGCCGGTTTCCGCCAGGCGTTCTTCATGAGTGCCATCTGGCTGGCGCCGATGCTGCTGTTCCCGGCTCGCACCAAAGTCATGGCGGCGGTGATCGGCGTGGTGCTCTGGGCCTGTTCCATGGCCAGCCTGGGCTACTTCTTCATCTACCAGCAGGAGTTCTCGCAAAGCGTCATTTTCATCATGTTCGAGTCCAACCCCTCGGAAGCCGGTGAATACCTGACCCAGTACTTTGCCTGGTGGATGGTCGCGGCCTTCCTGGCCCACACGGCCTTTGCCATCTTCCTCTGGACCCGCCTGCGCCCGGTCTACCTGCCCCGGGGCCAGGCACTGCTCGCCGCCGTGGCGATCCTGGTGGCGATTGTCGGCTACCCCCTGGTCAAGCAGATCTCGCGCGCAGATACCCTGGCCGACGGCCTGGAAAAATTCGAAACCCGCATCGAGCCGGCCGTGCCATGGCAGATGGTGGTCGCCTATCGCCGCTACCGTCAGCAGCTGGACGGCATGCAAGGCATGCTCGACAGCGTCAGCAAGATCCCGCCCCTGACCAACCTCAAGGACAGCATGGCCAACCAGCCAGCCACCCTGGTGCTGGTGATCGGCGAATCCACCAACCGCCAGCGCATGAGCCTCTACGGCTACCCGCGCCAGACCACTCCGGAGCTGGACAAGCTCAAGGACCAGCTGGCGGTGTTCAACAACGTCATCACCCCGCGCCCCTATACCATCGAGGCGTTGCAGCAGGTGCTGACCTTTGCCGATGAAGAAAACCCCGACCTGTATCTCAAGACCCCGTCCCTGGTCAGCGTGATGAAGCAGGCCGGCTACAAGACCTACTGGATCACCAACCAGCAGACCATGACCAAGCGCAACACCATGCTCACCACCTTTTCCGAACAGGCGGACGAGCAGGTGTACCTGAACAACAACCGCAACCAGAACGCCCGCCAGTACGACGGTGACGTGCTGGAGCCCTTCTCCAAGGCCCTGGCCGACAGCGCCCCGCGCAAGTTCATCGTGGTGCACCTGCTGGGCACGCACATGAGCTACCAGTACCGCTACCCGCCGACCTTCGAGAAATTCACCGATCGCCAGGGCGTGCCGGCCGGCGTGCACGACGATCAGGTGCCGACCTACAACAGCTATGACAACGCCGTGCTGTACAACGACTTCGTGGTGTCCAGCCTGATCAAGGACTACGCCAAGACCGACCCCAACGGCTTCCTGCTGTACCTGTCGGACCACGGCGAAGACGTCTTCGACTCCGCCGGGCACGACACCCTGGGACGCAACGAAGGCAAGCCCACCGCGCCGATGTACACCATTCCATTCATGGCCTGGGCCTCGCCGAAATGGCGCGAAACCCATGACTGGAACTTTGCTTCCGACCTCAGCCGGCCCTACATCAGCTCCCAGCTGGTGCATACCTGGGCCGAACTGGCCGGCCTGAGCTTCGATCAGCTGGACCCAAGCCGCAGCCTGATCAGCGACAGCTTCAAGCCGCGCCCCCTGCTGATTGGCAACCCCTACTCGCGCCAGAGCAAGCCGCTGATCGACTTCAGCCTGATGAAGCCCAAGCCCCCGGCCGATGCCGCCGTGGTACAGCAGTAAGGCTCCGCCTCGGGGGCCGCCACGGCCCCCATCCCGCAAGCCCCGGCTGACTGGCGCAAAGGCCATCGCGCCTTGCGCCAACCTCACCGACGCCTTCTCCGACACGCCACTACGCAATAGCCCCCTCCCCCCCATAACCGGCTTGCCAGCGCCTCTTGCACCGAGCTGCCCCGAGCCGCCCCACGCCCTGGCCGGCACAGCGGTTCATAACGGCCTGCACTTCGCCACGGACACATGTTGTCAAGAATGCAATTGAGCATTCCGGCTGACGTTAACCCTCACTTAATACACTTCGCTGAAACTTGCCCCATCACTTCTTGTGCAGGGACGAAACAAGTGACCGAACACTCTTAAGTAGGAAACGCAGTATGAAACTTGCAACTTTGGTATTTAGCGGTTTGCTTCTAGCCACTTCCAGTGCAGCCTTTGCCGAAGGCGGAGCCGAGCATATGCAACGCTTCTACGAGAACTTCCGGGTCAATCAGCAGCAGATTCACGGCGATAAGAACCACAACCTCGCCAAGACCGAGCAAGATAAGGCCGGTACTCACTATTCCGCGCCGGACGCCAAGAAACAACAGCCCGACGCTTGATCCATGTTCGACGCAATACCCACTCTGGACATTGTGCTCCTATGACAGAGATGGACGTTTGGCGCCCTGTTGGGCGCCTTTTTTATATCCGCGTTAAACAACTCGCTGTCACCACAATGACCCTTGCATTACAACTCTGTCATCTGCCACTGCGCGCGCGTCGATTGAATTAGGATGCCTGGGGCCGATCACCTTCCACTCATCGAATCAGCGGCTAATCATCTGAATTTATTGATCATTTTTATTGACCCTGTAGCTACTACAGACTTCATCCTTCCCCCATTCGCTACTTCCCAAGCACTTTGAAGAGAATCCGGCAATGCGCATCCTGGTGGTTGAAGACGAACCCAAAACAGCCGACTACTTGCACCAAGGCCTGAGTGAAAGTGGTTATGTGGTCGACCGTGCCAACAATGGCGTGGACGGCTTGCACCTGATTCAACAGCAGCCTTACGAGTTGGTCATCCTGGATATAAACCTGCCGGGCAAAGATGGCTGGCAAGTGTTGCAGGATATGCGCGGACAATCTCAGGCACGGGTCATGATGTTGACCGCTCGTGGTCGTCTGGAAGACAAGGTCAAGGGACTGGATATGGGCGCCGATGATTATCTGGTCAAACCCTTTCAGTTTCCCGAGTTGTTGGCGCGGGTGCGCACCCTGATACGTCGCGCTGAACCCGCAACCCCCTCGCAAGTATTGCAAGTGGCCGACCTGCAACTTGATCCACGACGTCACCGGGCTTATCGCGGTGCTCGACGTATTGACCTGACCACCAAGGAATTCACCCTGCTACATGTTTTGATGCGTCATTCGGGAGAAGTACTGACCCGCACGCAAATCATTTCCCTGGTCTGGGACATGAACTTCGACTGCGACACCAATGTGGTGGAAGTGTCCATCAGCCGCCTGCGAGCCAAGATCGACGAGGCCCACGAGGTGCGCCTGATCCACACCCTGCGCGGTGTCGGTTATGTGCTGGAAGTGCGCCCATGAAAACCCCGCCGGCCCCCGCCCCCAACAGCAGCCTGTCCATGCGCCTGGGGCTGACCGTCAGCCTGATGGGCGCGGCGCTGGTGCTGCTCCTGGCGACCCTGGCCTACCTGGCCCTGAACCACGAACTGGACAACCTGGCGCGCAAGGGCCTGGACAGCAAGCTGGAGCAGATCCGCCACAGCCTGACCAGCGACCTCAAGAGCAGCGACCTGGCCGCCCGCCCCCATTCCCTGCTGGACCTGGTGCTGGGCCATGACAACCTGCAATTGAGCATCCTGGGCAGCAACCCGTTGGCCGAGCCCCTGCTCAATGTCGGCGGTGATCAGCAATCACTGCCCGAGGCCTTGCAGCAAGTGCCCGACAGCGGTTACTTCGACTGGCGCGACCAGCGCGGCACTCAGCTGCTCGGCGCCGCCCGAACGATGAGCCTGCGCAACGGCGAGCAGGTGCGGGTGATCCTCAGCCTGGACCGCAGCAACGATCAGGCCCTGCTCAGCGCCTATCTGCGCTCCACGGTGATTGCCCTGCCGCTGTTGCTGCTGCTGATCGGCATTGGCGCCTGGCGCCTGGTGCAGCGCGGCCTGCTGCCCCTGCAGCAGTTCACCCGGGTGGCCGCCAAGGTCACCACCCAGGACCTGACCCATCGCTTGAACCTGGAGCGGTTGCCCCGGGAACTGGCGGAACTGGGCCAGGGCTTCAACGTCATGCTGCAGCGCCTGGATGGCGGGGTGCAGCGCCTGTCGCAGTTCTCCGACGACCTGGCCCATGAACTGCGCTCGCCCATCAGCAACCTGATGGGCAAGGCCCAGGTGACCCTGTCCCGGGAACGCCCGGCGGAGGAATACAGGGCCGTGCTGGAATCGAGCATCGAGGAGCTGGAGCGGGTCACCCGGATCGTCGCCGACATGCTGTTTCTGGCCCAGGTCAGCCAGCCGGCCTCCCAGGCCCGCTTCACCCGGGTGTCCCTGGCCGAGGAGGCGCGCCGGGTCATGGATCTGTTCGCCCTCAGTGCCGAGGACAAGCGGCTGGCACTTGAATTGAGCGGCGACGCCTGGGTACAG
The DNA here is from genome assembly GCF_003225665.1 of Pseudomonas sp. TKO26. Lineage (NCBI taxonomy): Bacteria > Pseudomonadati > Pseudomonadota > Gammaproteobacteria > Pseudomonadales > Pseudomonadaceae > Pseudomonas > Pseudomonas sp. TKO26. Next base: position 52,291 of record NZ_QKLN01000040.1, on the reverse strand, counting down.
GGGGATCGCCTGATGATCCAGCGGGCGATTTCCAACCTGCTGTCCAATGCCATTCGCCATTGCCCGGAACAGGGACGCATCAGCCTGCGGATCGAACGCCAACTGCAAGACGTCAGCCTGAGCGTGGGCAACCCGGGGCCGAGCATCGCCGCCTGCCACCTGCCCCATCTGTTCGAGCGCTTCTACCGGGTCGACAGCAGTCGCACCCGGGCCGAAGGCGGGACCGGACTGGGCCTGGCGATCGTTCGCTCAATCATGAACCTGCATCAAGGACGCACCGAGGTCGCCAGCGCTCCAGAGCAGCTCACCGAGTTCCGCCTGGTGTTTCCCAAGCCCGATCCGGCCTTGCACGACGTCTAGAGCAGCCAGCCCCCGGGTGCGCCAGAGAGGCCACACGGCGAACACCCGCGAACAGCCCCAGGCGCAGGAACAGCAGGAAAACCCGCCAGGGGCTTCGAGGTGACAGCAGGCATTACAAGGCTTTGCTCCAGAACAGCATGCGGCCATGGGCCGGATCGAGCTGGGTATCGGCGAAACCGCAGGCCTGGTAGGCCGCCTGAGCCCGGGCATTGCCCTCCAGCACTTCCAGGGTGATCTTGCAGCAGCCCCGTTGCCGGGCGATGTCCTCGACCTTCTGCAGCATCCGCTTGCTCAGGCCCTGACCACGAAAGCCATCGAGCACCAGCACATCATGGACATTCACCAGGGGCCGACAAGCAAAGGTGGAAAAGCCTTCGAAGCAGTTCACCAGTCCCACCGGCTGCCCCCCGGCAAAGGCCAGCACACTGAACGCCTGAGGTCGCTTGGCCAGTTCCGCCGGCAATTGCCGGAGCAGGTCCTGCCCTAGCGGGCGACCACCGCCCATGGGGTCCTCGGCATAGTGATTGAGCAGTACAGCTATGGCTTCGGCATGCACCGGATTGCTGTAACTGGCTTGCAGCACCACGACATCGGCAACGTCCATGTTCATCCTCGATCAACGCATTGGAAGAGAGCGCTCAGGGCTCGGGCAGCCTGGATTGTAGGTCGGTGGCGTTGACCAGACGAAGATATTCTCGCCACTGACGTGCGAAAAATCCTAGGCAATGGAAACCACTCCCATCAGCGGCAAGCACTTCCCTTTCAAGCACCCGGCTGCCGGGCAAAACGCTGCAGCTGCATTTCCTGCAGGCGGCTAAGGGTGCGGCGGAAGGCAAACTCCAGGTAGCCCTCGGTATACAACTGCTCCATCGGCACCCGGGCCTCCAGGTACAGCGGCACTCCACGGTCGTAGCATTCATCCACCAGGGCGATGAAGCGCCGCACGCTATCGTCGTGGATCGACAGTTGCGGCAGTTCCCGATCTCCCGCCACCACTCGCTGGGCTCCATCCTCGGTGCCCCGGGCAATGCGCCCCGGACGTTGCCGGGCACTGAGATTGGGCACCTCGCTGAGGAGGATCGCCCGGTAGCGGTCGCACAGGGCCATGAAATCCATGGCCGAGAACGGCTGCTCGCAAAGGTCGGCAAAGCGGCACCAGATCACCGTGGTGGCCGCCTTGACCACCTGTACCGTCCGATAGCCGAGCAGCAGCGGCTCGCTGGACACCGCCTGCCCGCCACTCAACTCGCGAAACAGCGGTTCCAGGGCGCTGGGCTGGCCCTCGACGCTCAGCCAGTAGCGCTGCGCGGCGGCGCCGGGGTGCAGGCGATGGTCCTGCTCGCCGTCCACTGCCAGCACCTGCAGGTGCTGGCGAATGGCGTCGATGGCCGGCAGGAAGCGCTCGCGATTGAAGCCATCGGCATACAACTGCTCGGGAGGCTGGTTGGAGGTGCAGACCATCACCACCCCCTGTTCGAACATCACCTGGAACAGGCGCCCGAGAATGATTGCGTCGCCGATATCGTTGACGAACAACTCATCGAAACACAGCACCCGTACCTCTGCGGCAAGCTCCCGGGCCAGGGCCTGCAAGGGATCGGCAGTACCGGTGAGCTGGAACGAGCGCTGGTGCACCCAGCCCATGAAGTGATGAAAATGCTGACGCCGGGCCGGCACCCTGAGGCTCTGGTAGAACTGATCCATGAGCCAGGTCTTGCCGCGCCCGACCGCGCCCCACAGATAGACTCCCTGCACCGGCTTGCGCCCCTGATGCAGCGCCTCGTGACATTGCTGCAAGGCCTGCACCGCACGGGCCTGGGCCGGATCGGCGACAAAGCCGTCCTGCTCCAGGGCATGCCGGTAAGCGCTCATGGGTGAATCGAATGGCATGGGCCGCTGGCCTCCTGGCAAAGAGCCGCAGTATGCCACCACACGCCGCTCCAGGCCTGATCCGAGGCCGCGAGGCTGCACAAGAAGCGCCAGAGCCTGCGGCGCGCCCAAGCCCTTTGCGTGCCTGCCGGCCGTTGGCAGCCCGCGCCGGCGGCTACATCAGCGCGAGATGTCCAGGCGCTCGATCCGGCCCTGGTCGTCCAGGCGGAAAGTGTGGCGCAAGGCCTGGGAGCTGCCGGGGAAATCACCGCACACCCGGCTGTCGAGCAAGATCTTGCCGGTACGCTGCTGAACCCCGAGGACCTCCAGGCGGCGTGCGCCTGCGCCCATCCAGCGGGCAATCTGCTGGGGCCCCACGCAGTGCTCACGCTCATCGAAGATCTGCGCCCGGGCGGCGAAGATCGACGCCACCACTGTGCTGTCGCCGCGGTTGACGGCGGCGACATAGGCGGCGATGGCCGGGGCCAGGGAAGGGTCTGTGGCCGACATGACAAAAGCTCCTTGCTGTTGAATGAGGGAGGCATGCTAAAGCCTGCTTGCGTCATTTCCTGTCAGCAGTGAATCGGCCCTGCTCATCGCTCTGCATGCATTTGCGCCAGGCTCGCAGCCAGTCGCTGCGCCGCCCAGGATAGGCCTGCCCCTGCTCCTGGGCGGCGGCAATGCGGTCGGTGCGAAAGGTCCGGTAATCGCCCCGCAGCTCACACCAGGCGACGATCACCCGGGCCTCATTGAGAAAGCCCAGGGCCAGCGGCCAGATCAGCCGCTGGCTGGGGTTGCGGTTGACATCGGCATAGTCGATCAACAGCTTGGCCTGATAGCGGATCGCCTGGCGGAACACGTTCAGCGACACCGGGTTGTCCGGGAAGCCCCAGCCCGCCGGGCCCGGCAGCAGGGTCGGGTTGCGCAGCGCATCCTGGGCCGCCGGGGCCAGTACTGCGGCGATCTTGGCCATGGCATCGGCCGCCGCCTTGCTCAGCACCTCGTCACCGCGCTGATCGACATAGCGCAAGCCCAGGACCACGGCCTCGGTTTCATCGGCATTGAGCATCAACGGTGGCAGGAACAGCCCGCTGCGCAACACATAGCCGATGCCGGCCTCACCGTAGATCGGCGCCCCGAGAGAGGTCAGCTCGGCAATGTCGCGGTACAGGGTGCGCTCGGACACCTCCAGCTCCGCCGCCAGGGTGGCCGCGGTAACGGGACGGCTCTTGCCCCGCAACATCTGCAACAGGGTGAGTAAACGGCTGGCTCGCGACACCTTGGCAGGCTCCAGAAAAAATTCCGGCGCAGAATATCAGAGCCTCCTGACAACCAGTGTCAGGAGGCTGGCAGGCCCGTCCGGCAGCGAATCAGCAATCGACCTTGTGCCGGGCGGCGTAGAGACACAGCATCTCCATGGCCAGGGTCGCCCCCGCCAGGGAGGTGATCTCGGCATGGTCGTAGGCCGGGGCCACTTCCACCAGGTCCATGCCCACCAGATTGATCCCGCGCAGGCCGCCAAGGATCTCCAGCGCCTGCGCACTGCTCAGGCCGCCACACACCGGGGTGCCGGTGCCGGGTGCGAACGCCGGGTCCAGGCAGTCGATGTCGAAGGTCAGGTACACCGGGTGATCCCCCACTCGCTGGCGAATCGCCGCGACGATCGCCTCGCAGCCCAGTTGATGCACCTGGCGCGCATCCAGCACCTTGAAGCCCTGGTGATCGTCGTTGGTGGTGCGCAGGCCGATCTGCACCGAGCGCGCCGGGTCCACCAGCCCTTCCCGGGCGGCGTGCCAGAACATGGTGCCATGGTCGATGCGCTGCCCCTCTTCGTCGGGCCAGGTGTCGCTGTGGGCATCGAAGTGGATCAGCGCCAGCGGCCCATGATGGCGATGGTGAGCCTTGAGCAGCGGGTAACTGATGAAGTGGTCGCCGCCCAGGGTCAGCATCGCGCAACCGGCATCGAGAATGCGCCGGGCATGGGCCTCGATGCGTTCGGGCACCGATTGCGGGAGGCCTGGATCAAACGCGCAGTCGCCATAGTCGATCACCGACAGGTGATCGAACGGATCAAAGGTCCAGGGCCAGTGGCGTTCCCAGGCGATCGCGGTAGAGGCCGCGCGAATGCCCCGCGGGCCAAAGCGCGCGCCGGGCCGGTTGCTGGTGGCGGTGTCGAACGGCACGCCACTGACCACCAGGTCGACGCCCTGCAAGTCACGGCTGTAGCGGCGGCGCATGAAGCTGGTGATACCGGCGTAAGTGGCTTCGGCCGCGGTGCCGTACAGGCTGTCGCGGGTCAGCGCCTGGTCGTTGTGGTCAGCGATATCCATGGGTGTCTCCTCAGGGTTGGCGGCTACGGAAAGTGGTCCAGATACGCGTGCGTTGACGCATATCCTTGAGGCTCATGCTGCGGTCGGCGTACAGCCGGGCACGCATGTCGGGCCCCGGGTACAGGTTGGGGTCGTTGCGAATCGCCGCGTCCACCAGGGGCGTGGCCGCCTGGTTGGCGTTGGCAAAAAACAGCGTGTTGCTCAAGGCCGCCACCGATTCGGGGCGCAGCATGAACTCGATGAAGGCCCGGGCCGCCTCGGGGTGCGGCGCATCCTTGGGGATCGCCAGGTTGTCCTGCCAGATCAGGGTGCCGTCCCGTGGGATGCGATAGGCCACCTCAAACGCCTTGCCGGCCTTGCGCGCCTGGTCCGCGGCCATGCTGGCGTCGCCGTTGTAGGTCAGCGCCAGGCACAGGCTGCCGTTGGCCAGGTCATTGAGCTGTCGGCCACTGGCCACATAGCGCACCGACGGCTGCAGCTGGCGCAGCAGCGTCTCGACTTCGGCCAGGTCCGCCGGGGCGCTGCTGTAGGGGTCCTTGCCGAGGTAGTGCAAGGCCAGGCCGATGACCTCCTGGGGCGAGTCGAGAATGGCGATTCCGCAGTCTTTCAGGCGCTCGGCATATTCGGGTTTGAACAGCAGGTCGAGGCTGTCCAGAGGTGCATCGGGCAGCCGCTGGCGCAGCGCCTGGACGTTCACCGCCAGCCCCAGGGTGCCCCAGGTGTAGGGCACGCCGTAACGATTGCCGGGGTCCACCACGGCCAGCTTGGCCAGCAGGTCCGGGTCAAGGTTGGCGTGACCCTTGAGGCCGGCAAGGTCTATTTCCTGCAGCGCGCCCGATGCCAGCCCGCGAGCCAGGACACTGGAGGACGGCACCACCAGGTCATAGCCACTGCGGCCGGTCAGCAGCTTGGTTTCCAGCACCTCGGAGGTATCGAAGATGTCGTAACGCACCTGGATGCCGGTCTGCTCGGTAAAGCGCTGCAAGGTTTGCGGCGCCACGTAGTCCGCCCAGCTGTAGAGGTTGAGCACCGGCTCTTCGGCCCACGCCTGCGGGGCCAGGACCAGCGCCGGTAACACCAGGGGAACGCACAAGCCAAACAATGAACGCATGACAGGCACCTGCTCAAGGAAGTAGCGGCAGCTTGCCCGGATCGCTACATTAGAAAAATTCCACGTTTGTTACGCTGACATGCGCCAGAGGTAATGTTTGATGTTGGGTCAATTGCACGATCTGGACCTGCAGCTGTTGCGGCTGTTTGTCACTGTGGTGGAATGCGGCGGCTTCAGTGCCGCCCAGGGCGAGCTGGGCCTGAGCCAATCGAGCATCAGCCAGCAGATGGCCCGCCTGGAAACCCGCCTCGGCTATCGCCTGTGCAGCCGTGGCAAGGCCGGCTTCAAGTTGACGCCCAAGGGCGAGCAGCTGCTGAGCGCCACCCGTCCGCTGTTCGATTCCATCGAGCTGTTCCGCCACCAGTCCAACGGCGTGGCCGGACGCCTGATCGGCGAGGTGCGCCTGGGGCTGTCCGAAGCCCTGGATCGCTCGGTGCTGGAAAAGGTCGCCCAGGCCATCCACGACTTTCGCCAGCGTGATGAGTCCGTGCGCATCGAGTTGTTGAGCGCCATGCCCGGGGATATGGAACGCCTGCTGTTGCAACAGCGCCTGGACCTGGCCATCGGCTATTTCTCCAAGGTCCAGCGCGCCTTCGACTACCGCCAGTTGTTCAGCGAGACCCAGCACCTGTACTGCGCCGTTGGCCACCCGCTGTTCGAAACCCCCGATCCGGACCTTGGCGCCCTGTCCCAGGCCGACCGGGTCGACCACCCCTATCGGTTCCTTGGGCCGGACGAGCCATTTCAGGGCCAGCGCTGCTCGGCCCGGGCCGAACAGGTGGAAGGCACCCTGGCCTTTATTCTGTCCGGGCAGCACGTCGGCTACCTGCCCAGCCATTTCGCCCGCAGTTGGGAGCAGGCCGGCCAACTCAAGCCGCTGGGCGCGCCACATTTGAGTTTCGAGGTGGACTTTTACCTCGCCCGACACCGCGCCCAGGTGCCGGGCGAGGCCCAGCAAGCCTTTGAAGACGACCTGCTGCGGGCCTTTGCCTGAGCCTGAGGCCGGCACAAGCGCCGCAGGCGCCCGGAGCATGGGCAGGCCGACTGGCGACGAGGTGCCAGCGGCGAAGTTGGGTTTTTCCAGCGCTTTGCCCTTCTGACCGCGGCGCCTTTCTGGCATCCTGCGCCTCCTTTTTTCTGACCGGGTGCGCAAGTCTTGTCCATGCCATGGCTGTGCGACCCAAGTCCCGTCCACTTTCCGACGTGTGCCCCCGTTGTTTTCACACGCCACTGGCAGGCCTTTTCCCATGACCGCACCTGATCGCTCCCCGCCCCGCTACAAGTCCGACCTGATCTACGGCCTCGACGACCGTCCGCATTTCAGCGCGGCGATCTTCGCCGCACTGCAGCATGTGCTGGCCAGCTTTGTCGGCATCATCAGCCCGACCCTGATCTTCGGCGGCGTGCTGGGCCTGGAGAGCGAACTGCCGTACCTGATCAGCATGGCGCTGTTCGTCTCCGGCCTGGGCACCTTCGTCCAGGCCCGGCGCCTCGGGCCGATCGGTTCCGGCCTGCTGTGCGTGCAGGGCACCAGTTTTTCCTTTATCAGCGTGCTGCTCAGCGCCGGGTTCATGGTCAAGGGCCGGGGCGGCAGCACCGATGACATCCTCTCGACCATCTTCGGCATCTGTTTCGTCGCGGCCTTTATCGAGATGTTCCTCAGCCAGTTCATCGGCAAGCTGCGCAAGCTGATCACCCCGGTGGTGACCGGCACCATCATCACCCTGATGGGCCTGTCGCTGATCAAAGTGGCGGTCACCGACATGGCCGGCGGCTACGGCGCCAGCGACCTGGGCGCGGCGAGCAACCTGGGGCTGGCGGCACTGGTGCTGCTGACCATCGTCGTACTCAACCGTTTCAACCACCCGATGCTGCGCCTGGGCTCGATCGTCATCGGCCTGACCCTGGGCTTCGTGGTGGCCTGGATGCTCGGCCGGGTGGACCTGGCGGCCCTGCCAGAGGTGCCGCTGGTGAGCGTGCCGGTGCCGTTCAAGTACGGCTTCTCCTTTGACTTGATTGCCTTTATCCCGCTGGCGGTGATTTTCCTGATTTCGCCCCTGGAAGCGGCCGGCGACCTGACCGCCAACTCGATGATTTCCCAGCAGCCGGTCAAGGGCCCGCTGTACATCAAGCGCATCAAGTCCGGGCTGCTGGCGGACGGCTTCAACTCGGCGGTGGCGGCGGTGTTCAACAGCCTGCCGATGGTCACCTTTGCCCAGAACAACGGGGTGATCCAGCTGACCGGCGTGGCCAGCCGCTACGTGGCCTACTTCATCGCCGGGCTGCTGGTGCTGCTGGGCCTGTTCCCGGTGATCGGCGCGGTGCTGCAACTGATGCCCAAGCCGGTGCTGGGCGGCGCTACCCTGATCATGTTCGGCACCGTGGCGGTGGCCGGGATCAAGATCCTCGCCGAGGCGGGCCTGCATCGACGCAACGTGCTGATCGTGGCCATTTCCCTCGGCATGGGCCTGGGCGTGGCGGCGGTGCCGGAAGTGCTGCGCGAGCTGCCCAAGGCGCTGCACAATATCTTCGAGTCGCCGATTACCGTGGGCGCCTTCTGCGCGATCTTGCTCAACATCTTCCTGCCGGAAGAATTCCTCGAACTGGAAGAAGATGAATTCGACCCGGAAGCCGCGACCCTCAAGGTCATGCAGGATCCGGACATGAGCGGCAAAGCGAACTCCTGAGGCTGGCGGGCGTCTATGCTGCGTGCGCGACGCCCGTCGTCCCCCGTCCTTTTTGCAAGCAGGTGCCTCATGCGCAGATTTTTCGTCCTGATCCTGGTGTTCCTGAGCCTCAGCGCCTGCGCGCTGTTGCCCAACCGCGATCCGCTGGCGATCAACGTGGTGGGCATCGAACCGCTGCCGAGCCAGGAGCTGGAAATGCGCTTTGCGGTGAAACTGCGCCTGCAGAACCCCAACGAAACCGCCATCGACTACAACGGCGTGGCCCTGGACCTGGAAGTCAACGGCCGCCCGCTGGCCTCCGGGGTCAGCGACCAGCGAGGGCATATCGGCCGCTACTCGGAGGACATCCTGGTGATTCCGGTCAGCGTCTCGGCCTTCTCGGTGCTGCGCCAGACCCTGGGCCTGAGCCAGACCCAGACTTTGGACAACCTGCCCTATGTACTGCGCGGCAAGCTGGCCGGCGGCCTGTTCGGCACCCAGCGCTTCATCGATCGCGGACGGATCAGCCTGAGCAATCCGGACGCCTGGTAAGCCCTGGGCTCTGTACGAAAAGTTTTGAGACGAAGGTCAGGCAAGGCGAAAACGGTCGAGGAAGCGGAGTTTACGGGCTGTAAATGAGCATTCCGAGACCGTTTTCAACGCAGCATCACCGAGTATCAAGGCTTTTCGTACAAAGCCTAGAACACTGACCAGCCTATGCGCTGGCTGAGCAACTCCAGGGCCGCCATGCCCACCAGGGAGTTGCCGGCGCTGTTGAGTTCCGGCGACCACACGCACACCGTGAACTGCCCCGGCACCACCGCGACAATCCCGCCGCCCACGCCACTCTTGCCCGGCAAGCCGACCCGATAGGCGAAGTTGCCGGCCTCGTCGTACAGGCCGCTGGTGGCCATGATCGAGTTGACCTGCTGGGTCTGGCGCCGCGTGAGAATCTGCTCGCCGCTGTGCTTGCAGAAACCGTCGTTGGCCAGGAAGCAGAAGGCCCGGGCCAGATCGACACAGCTCATGCGCAAGGCGCAATGGCTGAAGTAGCTGCGCAGCACCGCCTCCACATCGTTATGGAAGTTGCCGAAAGACTGCATCAGGTAGGCCATGGCCGCGTTGCGGGCACGGTGCTGGTATTCCGAATCGGCCACCCGGCCATCCACCATCACCTGGCTGTTGCCCGACAGGCGCCGGACAAAATCGCGCATGGACAAGGCTGGAGCCGCGAAACGCGACTGGTTGATGTCGCAGATCACCAGGGCGCCGGCATTGATAAAGGGATTGCGCGGGCGGCCGCGCTCGAACTCCAGTTGCACCAGGGAGTTGAAGGGTTGTCCCGAGGGCTCGTGGCCCAGGCGTTCCCAGATCGCTTCGCCGGAATGGCCGATGGCCTGCACCAGGCTGAAGACCTTGGAAATACTTTGCACCGAGAATGGCGTGTCAGCGTCACCGGCGCTGAATACCTGGCCATCGTTGCCATATACGGCAATCCCCAGTTGGTTGGCCGGCACATCGGCCAGGGCCGGAATGTAGTTGGCGACCCGGCCTTGGCCGATCAGGGGACGGACTTCATCGAGAATCTGGTTCAACAGGGCTTGCATGTTCAGGCTCGTCATCACGGGCCCCGGTACGTCTGCGGGGCTATGGCAGCTAGACGCACGCCAAGCGTTACGCAGCACACCCAAGTGCACATTCTCCGGCAAGCCGACGCCAACCCGCCAGCTGCCCCCGTGCCGTGCGCAGCAAATCGAAATGCAATTGAGATTCGATCATTTCCCACAATCACAGAACACGCAATCGATGACCCGCATCAGCTTGAATTAAGGTTCAGACGCTAGAATGGCCTCAGGTTACGCGCGAACAAAGCTGTCATATCCCGCTATACCCCAGCGCCACACCACTCCATGCATCGCGCCGTTTGGCGTCGCTCCCATCGCAACGGGACCTTTGCGGCAGTCGATGTTCATGCCATGACGGCATTTCCTCAGCGGAGTCATGCACCCTTGAAAACCTGGCACACGATAGTCGGCGTTCTGCTGATCACCACGTTCACTCTCCTGCTGGAGATCCCTTCCACCACCTGGCTGACCTCCGCCACCCTGAGCATGGTCCTGGGCAGCACGGCCCTGGCCTACATGGCCCTGTCCTGCTTGCTGGCCGCCCGCTGGGGCGTTGTCGAGCGCCTGTTCGGCGGCCTCGACCGGGTCTACGAGGTGCATAAATGGCTGGGGATCTGGGCCCTGGCGTTCGCCAGCTATCACCTGGTGTTCAAGGCCAACCTGGATGAATGGAACAGCGTGCCGATCCTCGAACTGTCCAAGTACTGGAGCCGCCTGGTGCGCCAATTGAGCTACGTGGCCCTGGGCCTGATCGTGCTCCTGGCGCTGAACCGCAACATTCCCTACAGCCAATGGCGCTGGTGGCACAAGCTGTCCGGGCCGCTGTTCCTGATCGTGATCCTGCACGGCTTGAGCTTCAAATCGCCGATCACCCTGGACTCGCCATCGGGCCTGTGGCTTGGCGCGCTGTGCATCCTCGGGGTGCTGGGCGCCCTGTACAAACTGCTGCTCTACCCTTTGGTGGCCAAGGCCGGCGAATATCAGGTGAGCGCGGTCCGGGTGGAGAAGAACTCCCTGCACCTGGAATTGAAGCCCCTGGGCCGGGGCTTTCCCTTCAAGGCCGGGCAGTTCGCGTTCCTGTCGATGCAGGAAAAGGGCCTGCGCGAGCCGCACCCCTTCACCATCGCCAGTGCCCAGGCCGAGGACGGGCGCATCGAGTTCGTCATCCGTGCCCTCGGCGACTACACCCAACGGTTGCGCAAGCAGGTCAAGGTCGGCATGCGCGCTGATCTCTACGCACCTTATGGCCGTTTCAAGCGTCCCCAGGAAGCGGCCCGGGAGATCTGGATCGGCGGCGGCGTGGGCATTTCGCCGTTCATTTCCTGGCTGCAGGACGCCGCCGCCGGGGAGTTCAACAAGGCCACCCTGGTGTACTGCTACAACCCGTCCCGGGCCTTTCCCAGCGTCGACACCCTGCAAGGCATGGCCCAGGCCCGTGGCGTGGACTTCGTCGCCAACAGCGGCGGCACCGAGTCCCTGGCGCAGACCCTGCAGCGCACCGCGGCGCAGACCGATCCGCAGCAGATCCGCATCAGTTTCTGCGGCCCCAAGGGTCTGCTGGCCCAGGTCCGCGAACTGATGCACGAGTACCGGATTCCCGAAGCCAACCTGCACTACGAGTTCTTCGAGTTCCGCTGATCAGTTGCCGAGGCGACGCGGGTGGCGCGGCTCATGCAGCGCCACCTTGACCACCAGGGCGGCCACCAGGGTGATGACCATCAGCACCTGCAACAGCTGGCTGAAGGCCTGGGCATAGCTGTGCAGCAACGCCTCCCGGGACCAGCTCGGCAAAGCCCCGGCACTGGCCGCCAGATCACCGCCGGCCAGTTGCCGGGCGGCCAGTGACAGGGCGTCGCCCGAAGCCCCGTGGGCGCCCAGCGCCTGTTGCAGCAATGCCGCCAGCAACGCCACCACCAGGGCCAGGGCGATGCCCTCGCCCGCCACCCGGGTGGTGCTGAAGATGCCACTGGCCATGCCGGCCCGCTCCTTGGGCACCACGCTTACCGACAGACCGTCCATCAAGCCCCAGGGCAGGCCGCTGCCCAGGCCGATCACCAGCAACGGCCAGACCCGTTCGCCGGCGCCCTGCCCCGGCGCCAGGCGGCTGAGCCACCAGAGCCCGCCGGCGGCCACCAGCAGCCCCAGGCTCGACAGATTGCCGGCGCTGAACCAGCGGTTGAGCCAGCCCGCAGCCAACGGCACCACCAGCATCGGCGCGGACAGGGCCAGCATCAGCAGCCCGGCGTCGATCTCGCTGTAACCTTCGACGCCGATAAAGCGGATCGGCAGCAGGATCAGCAGCACCACGTAGCAATAGCAGGTGGCGATAGGCAGCACCTGCACCCCGACAAAGCGCGGGTAGCGAAACAGCGACAGGTCGAGCATCGGCCGCGCCGCCCGCCGCTCCACGAGGATGAACAACCCCAGGGCCAGCAGCGCTCCCAGCAGCAACGCCAGGACCCAAGGACTGCTCCAGCCGCTTTGCGGCGCCTGCAGAATGCCCCAGGTCAGCAGCACCAGGGCCAGGGTGAAGCTCAAGGTCCCGGGCCAGTCCACGCCCCGGGCCTGGGGATCCCTGGACTCCTGCATGCGTGGCACGCCAAAGGCCAGGGACAGGCCGCCGATCAGCGCTCCGGAGACGAAGATCCCGCGCCAGCCGCTGTGCTCCACCAAGACCCCCGCGAGGATCGGGCCAAAGGCCAGGCCGACGCCAAAGGTAGTGCCCAGCAAGCTGAAGGCCCGGGTGCGCCCGGGGCCGTCAAAGGCCTGGGCCAGGGCCGCCGAACCACCGGCCAGGGCGGCAGCGCCAGCCAGCCCCTGGACTCCGCGCAGCAGGTTGAGCCACAGCAGCGACGGCACGAACACCAGGGCCAGGGAGCTCAAGCCGAACAGCGCCACCCCCAGGCTGAACAGGCGCTTGCGACCGTACTCGTCGGCCAGGGTCCCGGCAGCCATCAACACACTGCCAAAGGTCAGCATGAAGGCGTTGGTGGTCCAGCTCAGGGCCAGGGGGCTGCCCCCCAGTTCGCGGGCGATGGCCGGGGTCGCCACGGCCACCCCGACAAAGGTCAGGGGCAGCATCAGCGCCGCCAGGCACACCGCCGCCAATACACCGTAGGCACCCCGCTCGCGGGTGCGGGCCGGCAACCCCAGGGATAGGTCGAGTTCAGGATTCATGGACACCTCTACGCCCCGGCAATCAGGGCTGACTGAAGAAAAATCCAGGATAGGCAGGCCGCAATCGATAAAAAACAGGGCATTATTCCGCTCTTTACGGACAAAAACGCTGCAATCGAGGTGCACCATGGACAACCTGAATGGCCTGCAAGTGTTTGTCTGCGTGGTCCAGAGCGGCAGCCTGGTGGCCGCCAGCGAGCGCCTGGGGCTATCCGCCTCGGCCGTGGGCAAGGCCCTGTCGCGCCTTGAACAACGGCTCGGCGTGCGCCTGCTCAACCGCAGCACCCGGCGCATCAGCCTGACCGACGAAGGCACGCTGTTCTACGAACGCGGCCAGCGCATCGTCGATCAGGTACAGGAAGCGGAAGCCGAACTGGCGCGGCTCAGCGATGCGCCCCGGGGGCGGTTGCGGGTCAGCCTGCCGGCCATCGGCTACCGCATGCTGCTGCCGATCCTTCCGGCGTTCTCTGCGCGCTACCCGGACATCGAACTGGACCTGGACTTCAACGACCGGCTGATCGACGTCATCGCCGAAGGGGTGGATGCAGTGATCCGCAGCGGCGAGTTGCCGGATTCCCAGCTCAGGTCCCGCAGCCTCGGTCCCTTCGGCTTCGTGCTGGTCGGTGCGCCCGGCTACTTCGCTCGCCGCGGCACACCCCGGACGCCCAGGGATCTGGAGCACCACGCCTGCCTGCGCTACAAGTTTCCAGGTGGCAGCCAACTGCAGCAGTGGCGCCTGCACCTGGCGGACAGCGCCGCGCCGCTGGTGCTGGGCAGCGCCCTGACCAGCAACAACCTGGAGGCGCTGATCCATGCCGCAAGCCAGGGCCTGGGCATCGCCTACGTGCCGGATTTCGTGGTCAGCGGCGCCCTGGCCGACGGCAGCCTGGTGTCGGTGCTGGACGACTTCCAGCAAGAGCGCGGCAAGTTCTCCATACTCTGGCCCAGCAGCCGGCACTTGCTGCCCAAGCTGCGGGTGTTCGTCGACTTTCTCGGCGAGCATCTGCTGCTCGGCAAACCTCACAAGGAGTCCTGATCATGATTGGCAGCCTGCCTACCCTGCACACCAAGCGCCTGTTGCTGCGGCCCCTGGAACTGGCGGATGCCGACGCCATCCAGCAGCTGTTTCCCCATTGGGAAGTGGTGCGCTACCTCAACGCCCTGGTGCCCTGGCCCTACCCGGCCGACGGCGCCTTGAGCTTCGTGCGTGACATGGCCCTGCCGGCCATGGACCGGGGCACGGAATGGCACTGGACCCTGCGCCTGCACAGCGACCCGGGCCGGATGATCGGCTGCATCAGCCTGATGGACCAGGTTGACGACAACCGCGGCTTCTGGCTGGCCCCGCCATGGCAGGGCCAGGGCTTCATGAGCGAGGCCTGCAAGGCGGTGGACCACTATTGGTTCGAGGTGCTGCAACGGCCCTTGATGCGCGTGCCCAAGGCAGCGCCAAACCAGGGCTCGCGGAAAATTTCCGAGCGTGGCGGCATGCGCCTGGTCAGCTCGGAAGAAGGCGAATTCGTCAGCGGGCGGTTCCCCGTGGAGCTGTGGGAAATCACCCGCGAAGAGTGGCGCCGGCTCAGGTAAAGCGCACCCCGGGGCGGGCGCGCTGGTCCACGGTCAGCTCAAATACATCCGGGCGGGCGTAATGGCCGACCACGTCGTAGTCATAACGCGCACGCAGCAGATCGGCGGTGTCGATCTCGGCGCTGATCAGCCCGGCACGGCCCACCAGCGGCCCGGCCAGCACATCGCCCATGGGCCCGACGATCACGCTGCCGCCGACAATCAACGGGCGCTGCGCCGGCCAGTTGGCAATCTCCAGCCCCAGCTCCTCTGGCGAGGCCTGGACCTGACAGGCGCTGACCACGAAACAACGACCTTCATGGGCAATGTGACGCATGCTCACCTGCCACATCTCGCGCTCGTCCACCGTGGGTGCGCACCAGACTTCGACGCCCTGGGCATACATCGCGGTGCGCAGCAGCGGCATCATGTTTTCCCAGCAGATCACCGCGCCGACCCGGCCCACCTGGGTGTCAAGCACCGGCAGGGTCGAGCCGTCGCCCTTGCCCCAGATCAGCCGCTCGGTGCCGGTGGGCATCAATTTGCGGTGCTTGCCAACAAGCCCCGCCTGCGGGTCGAAATACAGCGCCGTGCAATACAGGGTGCTGCCGCTGCGCTCGATCACCCCCAGCACCAGGTTGGCCCCGGTCCGCGCCGACAGCCCGGCCAGGGCCTCGGTTTCGGCCCCGGGGACGTCGATGGCATTGGCGAAGTAGCGGGCGAAGGCTTCGCGCCCTTCCGGCAGGCGGTAACCCAGTTGGGTACCGAAGCCTTCGCCCTTGGGATAGCCCCCCAGCAGCGCCTCGGGCATCACCACCAACTGCGCACGCGCTTCGATGATCGCGCCCTCATAGGAGAGGATCTGCTCCAGGGTGGCGGCCTTGCCTTCTGGCAAGGCACCGATTTGCAGGGCGGCGACGATGGACTTGGGCATGACATGACTCCTCGAACGATCAGGTGTTGCGCATTGTCCTGCCGCCGCTGATCATCGATAAACCCCAACTCAGTGCTTAATGATATGAACCAGATGAATATCGCCAGCGTCGACCTCAACTTGCTCAAGGCCTTCGAAGCCCTGCATGACGAGTCCAGCGCCAGCCGCGCGGCTCTGCGCCTGGGAGTCACCCAATCAGCCATGAGTGCGGCCTTGCGCCGCCTGCGCGAGTTGTATGGCGATCAATTGTTTGTTCGCACCGGCCGCGGCCTGGCGCCGACCCTCAAGGCCAATCAATTGAAGCCGGTGGTCACTGAGGCTCTGAACAAGTGTCGCCAGAGCCTGGCCATGGTTGCTCCGGACAGCGCCGATTATCAGGGGCGCTCGGTGACGGTCGGGCTATCGGATGATTTCGAGATTGCCTATGGCCGGCAGATGATCGAAGCCGTGGCCCGACGGGCGCCCAAGCTGCGGCTGATTTTCCGCCAGACCCACAGCCAGATCGTCGCCGAGGCACTATTGCAGCGCAGCGTCGACCTGGCCATCAGCGCCGGCGGCTTTGCCGAGCGCCTGCTCAGTCGGCAAGTGCTGGGGGAAGGCGACTACCTTTGCCTGGCGGACCCGGCCAGCCTGGCACCCGGGCAGCGGCAGATCGACCTGGAGGAATTTGTCCGGCGTGAACACCTGCTGGTGTCGTCGCAAGGTTTTATCGGCATCACCGATGAAGGATTGGCGAATCTGGGGCTCAGTCGCCAGGTCTGCGCCTCGACCACGCACTTTGCCGCGCTGCCCTTTCTGCTCAAGGGCAGCCAGGCGGTGGCGACCATTCCTGCCCATGCCGCGCGGCGCATTGCCGAGTTCACCGGCCTGCAATTGCTGCCCTGTCCCTTGGCACTGCCACGCTATCCGATCGAACTGGGCTGGCGCACCAGCCCACAGATCGACCCGCTGCTGGTGAAGGTACGTGAAGCGATTGTCGAGTGTTTCGCGATTACTTGTTCGCCGCCATCAGCCGATTGACTTCGCTGCGCACCATGTTGGAGAACTCCGGCGGCGACATGCCGTCCAGTTCCGCGCGGACCCACTCGGCCCACTTGCCCTTGCGCTTGCCGCGCTCGCCGAACAACCGCGCGGCCTCGCCCTTGGCCTTGCCCAGGTTGCTCTGCCACAGTTCGAACAGACGGGACTTCTCGTCCTCGATGGCGGCGCGTTCGGCCAGGGGCTTGTTAGCCAGATTGAAACTCATGGGAAATTCCTGCTGCGTAAAATAGGCGACATCTTACACTGTAGGGGCTGACGGGTTTACCCCGGGCTGGCGAGCAAGGGGCAAAATGGCTGCAACTTTTGCCACCGCAGCGGACTCCATTGCAGGTACCCGATCACTGCAGCCGCTGTCGCAGACTGCAATCGGCTTGAGCCGGCCTTCTGCTCCAGAAGGCGCGCTCATGCACCACCGTTCACATTGTCCAAGGAAAAACTTCATGCCTCGTAAATCAGCCGCGCAAGCGGAAAACGATCAAATCAAGGACCAGGCCTTCAGCGAGTTGCAGGCGCTGATCGAAGAATCGGAAAAACTGCTCAAGGGCAGCGCCACCCTGGTGGGCGAAGAAGGTGAAAGCCTGCGCCGGCAGGTGAGCCTCAAGCTCAAGCAGGCGCTGGACTCGGTGAGCCATGTGCGCGAACGCAGCAAGCCGGTGGTGGATGCCACCGAGCAATACATCGGTGGCCACCCGTGGCAGACCGTGGCCATCTCCGCCGGTGTCGGGCTGGTGGTCGGCCTGTTGCTCGGCCGTCGTTCCTGACCGATCCTGCAGGCCAGGTCCCTCGTTGGCCTGGCCTGCATTTCCATACCCTTCAGCCCCGCGCCAGATCCCGCAACTGCTGCAGTTGCGCAGCACCGATGGCAATCCCTTGTTGCAGCGAACGCTCGCGCTGCTGATGCCGGCGCTCCCCGGGCAGGCGCTTGAGCCCCACCGCGTGCATCTGTCGCACCAGTTCCTGGCTGCGCTCGGCGAAACTCTGTCCGGCAGCCTTGCTCGGATCGATGACAATCAGTAACTGCCCGGTCCAGGGCGTCTTGGCCCCGGGATGATTGGACCAGTCGAATTCAAAAGAGAAATGTCCGCCAGTCAGCGCCGCGGCCAACAACTCCACCATCATCGACAGCGCCGAGCCCTTGTGCCCGCCAAAGGGCAGCAGCGCCCCGCCTTCGAGGATCGCCTTGGGGTCCTGGGTCGGCTGCCCCAGGCTGTCGACGCCGATGCCCAGGGGCAGGCGCTTGCCCTCGCGCGCGGCAATCTGCACATCGCCATGGGCAATGGCGCTGGTGGCCAGGTCGAAGACAATCGGCTGGCCCTGGGCCTGGGGCGCGGCGAAGGCGATCGGGTTGGTGCCGAACAACGGCCGGTCGGCCCCGTGGGGCACCACGCAGGTCATGCTGTTGACCACGCTCAAGGCCACCAGCCCTTCTTCGGCAAAGGGTTCGACATCAGGCCAGAGTGCGGCGAAATGGTGCGAGTTGCGGATCGCCAGGACGGCAATCCCGGCCTCCCGGGCCTTGTGCACCAGCAGCTCGCGGGCCGCCGCCAGGGCCGGCTGGGCAAAGCCGTTGTCGGCATCGACCCGGACAAAGGCTGCGGCGACATCTTCCACCACCGGCTGCGCCTGGCCATTGACCCAGCCACTGGCCAGGGTCGAGACGTAGCCGGGAATACGGAACACGCCATGACTGTGGGCGCCGTCACGCTCGGCGCCGGCGCAGTTCTCGGCCAGGCAACGGGCGACCTCGGCGCGACAGCCGTGGCCCAGGAAAATCGTCTCCAGCAACTGCACCAGAGCCGGGTAAGACAGGTATTCGCAGGGAGTATCAACAACCGGGGACGAGGCAGACATCTGAAGCTCCAGAGTAGTTATTGGAGGGGGCAACAGGACGTGACTGGCGATTAAACAACGACCAGCCGCAACCCTGTCAACCACCGTCTGAAGCTTGCAGGGAAGGTGCCAGAATCCTCCCTTGCGGCGACATCCGCAGCCCGGTTCCCAGCGCCTGACAAAGGGCATCGCGGGCGAAATTCACCCCAGATGACTGGGTAATCGCCATCATGGTTGTTCTCCAAGGCTTGTCGCGAAGGGTAGAATGCGCGAAATCAGGAAGAGTCAATGAGCCAACAGATCCTCTCAGAAGCCGAGTACGACGCCATTACCCAGGCTGCGGCGCAATGGTGCATGCGCCTGCACGAAGCAGACTGCAGCGATGCCGAGCGCCTGGCCTTTCAGCAATGGCATGATGCCGACCCACTGCACGCCTTCGAATACCAGGCCATGCGGGAAATCTGGGAAGTGGCCGATCAACTGCCACCCTCCGCCCTGTCGACCCCGGCGCCCCAGCCGGCGCCACGACGCAGCTGGCAACGTTACGGCCTGGCCGCGGCCATTGCCCTGTGTGCCCTGCCCCTGGCCGCCTACAGCGGCTGGGAACTGGGTTGGCTGCCCTCGTCCTACGAACGCTTCGAAGCCGGCGACAGCCTGCGCAGCGTGACCCTGGCCGATGGCAGCCAGGTCGAGCTGAACCTGGGCAGCGCCCTGACCTACAGCAACTACAAGGACCAGCGCCGGGTCACCCTGAACAAGGGCGAGGCCTTCTTCAAGGTCAGCCATGACAGCGCCCATCCTTTCGTGGTCAAGGCCGCCCGCGGCCAGGTCAAGGTCACCGGCACCCAGTTCAACGTGTGGATGTATGAAGATCAGGTGCGGGTCACCCTGCTGCAGGGCTCGGTGCTGGTCAACAGCAATACCGCCCAGCCCGGCGAGGGCTTCCGCCTGGAGCCCGGCATGCAGGCCCGCTACCAGGAAGGCGACTACGCACCGCAGATCAGCCAGACCTACAGCAACGACAGTTCCCTGGCCTGGCGCAGCGGCAAGCTGGTGCTGGACAACCTGTCCCTCACCGAGGCCCTGCCGCTGATCAATCGCTATCTGGACAGCCCGGTACAGCTGGCTGACAGCCAGACCGGCAACATCCGCGTCGGCGGCATCTACAACACCCGGGAGATCAAGAGCCTGCTGACCTCGCTGCCCAAGGTGCTGCCGGTGTATCTGACGCGCAATCGCCAGGGCAACCCGGTGATCAACGCCCTGCCCCAGTCGCCGCCAAACAGCTGAAGGCCGCCCGGTTCCCGGGGCGGCCTCGATTCACTGACTGACACTCACTGCGCGGGCATCGACTCAGGCTCCCGGCGCGGCTCCTGGATCCGTTGCACCTGATACTGGCCGTCGGCGCGGATCTGCGCCTCGGTAAAGGGCAGCACCTGCCACTGGTTGGCGGCAAACGCCTCGGTCTGGTCGCGAAAATGCCCCGAGGCCGGGTCGCTGGACAGGGAGAACGCCAGCAACCCCAGGGCCCGCGGGCCGTGCTCATCGAAACTGACCACATTCAGGTAGCTGGTGCCGCTCACCACCTCGCGCTTGCCGTCGTCCCCCGGCACGCTCTGGATGGCGTTGTACACCCCCAGGCTTTCCGGGCCACCGGGCACCGGGGTCGGCCGCCCGCCCCGGCTCACCTGCTGCAACTGGCCCCAGCGCACGTCATTCGCCAGCCCGGCGGCGTCCACCTCCTGCGCCGCTGCCAGCATGGCTGCACGCAGGGCCTGGGCCACCGGTTCGCGGCCGATGGCCAGGCCCCGCGGCGTGTGCTGCGGGTCCCTGGCATCGAAAGCCACCCGCCAGATATCGGGGTTCTGCAACAGCGGCTGCATGATGCCCTGGAAGTACACCAGGCCCAGGCCGCTGTGCAGGCCGGCACTGCGGTCCCAGGAGGCGAGGCTGCCACACAGCCGCGCCAGCTGCCGGGTATCGGCGCCCAGGTCCTGCGCACAGAACTGCAGCAGGTCCGGCATCACCAGGCCGGCCAGGTACACCTGGTTGTCGCTGACCATGTGCAGCAGGTCGGCCGCCTTTATCTGCTGCATCCGGCTCAGGCGCTCCAGAGCGAAACGCGCGCGCATCTTCAGCGGCACGTCCTGCTGGCTGATCACCGGCGAGAAGCCTTGCAGCGGCGCCGCCGGGTTGACCATCCAGGCCGAGTCATTGGAATGCTGCAGGTAGTCGTTGCGCGTCAGCTGCGGCAACTGGCTGGCGGCGAAGATACCCGGCTGCGCCGCGGCCGGATCGATGTCCCAGGCACAGGCGCTGCGCGAGCCATCAAGAACGATGACCCGGGTCCCGGCCCGCGGGTCGCTGCACTGCGCCAGCTTGGCCTGGGTCACGTTGGGCACCACCGACTGGTTCATGTACAGCGCACGGCCCTGATCATCCACCGCCAGGGTGTTGACCCAGGGAATGCCCTGCAACCGGTGCACGCTGTCTTGCAGATCGCTGACGCTGGTGGCCTGGTTCATCGCGTACCACTGGGCCAGCACGCGGCTGTTGTCGAGGTTGGCGTCGCGCAGGCTGTAGGCGTACTGGCGATTCCAGTCCAACTCCCCCGGCCATTGCACGATGGGGCCGAACACCGAGCTGTAGAGGGTGCGCGACTGGGGTTGCACACTGCCGTCCGCGCCTTTGCCCTGCACCGTCACCACCTGACGCTGCATTGGCAGCGAGCGACCGTCCAGCAGGTAGCGGGTCGGGTCCTTGGGGTCCAGTTGCAGGCGGTACAGGGTGAAGTGCTTGGACGCATCCACGGTGTGGGTCCAGGCCAGGTGCTGGTTGAAGCCGATGTTGATCAGCGGCAGGCCGGGCAAGGCGGCGCCCATCACATCCAGCTGGCCGGGGATGGTCAGGTGCATCTGATAGAAGCGCATGCCGCCGACCCAGGGAAAGTGCGGGTTGGCCAGCAGCAGACCGCGACCATTGAAGGAACGCTCGCCACCCACCGCCACCGCGTTGCTGCCCCGGTCCAGGGCGAAAGCCTGTTGCCGGCTCGCCGCCAGTTGCCACTGCCTGGGGCTCAAGGCCGCCTGGGCGGCGTCTCCCGGGGGCGCGGCCAGGGCCAGGGCCTCGACGAACTGGCCGGCACCGCCCTCGACCAGCAGGCGTCGGGTCAGCTTCACCAGGTCGGCGCTGGTCAGCGGCCGCAGCCAATCGCCCTGGCACTGCTCCGGCAAGCCCTGAGCGCGGCGCTCAAGCAACTGCCGGTTGAAGCCTTCGACATAACCCTGCATGCGTTCGCGCAGCGCCGGGGTCTGCGCCTGCCAGAAAGCCGCCACCGCCTCAGGGCTGTTCAGCCAACTGAAAAACACATCGCTGGCCAGATTGTCGCGCTGCTCCGGGGTCTGGCCCTGCGCACCGAAATACCTGGAGCGCTCGGCGTTGACCGTCAGCACTTCATTGGCCAGCAGGCACAGATTGTCCTGGGCATAGGCGTAACCGATGCCATAGCCCAGTCCGCGCTCATCGGCGGCACGGATATGCGGCACACCAAAGCTGGTGCGGCGGATCTCGGCCCGGACCGGGTCCGGGTCCGGCTGCGCCTGTGCCTGTGCCTGAACGCCACAACCGAGGCTCAGCAACGCGGCGGCAAGGGCTAAATGCGGAAATTGCCTGGAAATGATCACACCGACTCCTGATACAAAAAAACACAACCAGGACTGGTGCGCAGGCGGGGTACGGCAATGCCGCCAGTCTGGGAATCCAGCCGCGCACGGATCAACCGGCGCCTGCCTGCCCATAAAGACGAAGACCGGGGAAAAAATTTAAGCCCACAACGCCGGCCGCTGCGGTCATCACATGTCAGCGACTCGATACTGACAATTTTTCTACATTCTGGGCCTCATGATTGGTCATCCTCGCTCGTCTAGTACTTAGAGCACCCATCATTCTTTTCCTGATCAGGCTCTGATAAGGAGTTCTTGCATGTACAACCCGCAACTGCCAATGGATGGCACCCCCGTGAACAACCCGCCTGCGCTGAATGCCGGCGCCTTCAGCCGCAGCGCCGAGCGCAACAGCAACGAACGCATCAAGCAGCTGCTGAAGAGCTTTGGCCTGCGCACCAGTCTGATTCGCCTGAAAGTCATCGACGCCCTGCTCACCGCCGCCCAGAGCGAGCGCTCCCTGGGCGTGCGCGGAATCCACAGCCAATTGCTGGAACTGGACATTCCGCTGTCGTTTCTCAGTGTCCGGGAAGTGTTGAAACGCCTGTGCAGCGAGGGCGTGTTGACCCTCAATGCAGACAAGAGCTACAGCCTGCACCAGCAGGCCGCAGCGGTGCTCGACGGCCTCTCCTGAGGCCGCCGGCGGCTCAGGGCTTGACCTTGCGGCGCATCACGCCATTGATCACCACCACGACCACCGCCACGCCAATGGCGATGTACTGAAAGAGTTTTTCGCTGATGACGCCGTGGTTCTGCAGGTAGGAAAGGCCAAGCATGATCCCCAGTACCACCAGGGAAATCAGAATCGAGTATTTCAAGCGTTGTGACTGGGTCATTGCGGGGTCCTGAAGCTGAAAATGTATCCGCCGTGTATCAAGGTCGATGCCAAGCACATACCAGGATTTGGGGATGGGCCGGGGAAATCGGGGTCACATGGTACAGGCGCCAAGGAGATTTTGCTTCCTTGCCGGCCTGTTGCGTTTTCCGTGCCCCTTGAGGATTGATAAATGTTTCGTCGAATCACGCTGCTGATTCCCCTGCTGGCCATCCTGACCCTGTCTGGCTGCATCATCATGCCCCGCGATGGCGGCCATCATCGTTACTACGACGGCGGCCCCGGCTACTACCACCGCTGAGACATGCGGCCAATCCATCGGCCACAGCGCATCGCCCACCACCAACGCCCGCCCCGTCGCGGGCGTTTTGCTGCCAGGGCCGGCGGTTTCAGGGGCGTGAGGTCAGGTTGCCGGGACGGGCGAACAGCTCCACCAGCCAGTCGACCAGCACCCGCACCCGGGTCGACAGATGGCGCTGGGGCGGATACAGCGCGGTCAAGGGCAGCGTCGGCGCCGGGCAATCCTGCAGCACCTCCTGCAGCAGGCCTGCCTGCAACTGCCGGGCAACGTTGTAGTACGGGGTCTGCACCAGCCCGTAACCGGCCTCGCAGGCCGCCAGGTAACCGTCGGCGCTGTTGACCGCCACCTGCTTGGGCAACTGCATCTGGCGCAACTGGCCGTCAACGAAGAATTCCAGGCCGTAGCGCTTGCCACTGACGCTGGAGAAGTACTCCACCATCTGATGCCCCTCCAGCTCTGCCGGGGACCGTGGAATTCCCCGCTGGCGCAGGTAGCCGGGGCTGGCGCACGTCACCTGCTGCAATTGCACCAACGGCCGCGCCACCAGACTCTCGTCCAGGGTCGGACCGCCACGCAGGGCGCAATCGACGCCTTCGCGGATCAGATCCACCGGACGGTCGTTGAGGCCGATTTCCAGCTCGATCAACGGGTAGCGGGCGGAGAATTCCGGCAACGCCGGAATCACCATCAGGCGACCGATGCCCACCGGCATGTCGATGCGCAACAGCCCCCGGGGATGGTGCCGGGTCAGGGAAAACGCCGCCTCGGTTTCCTCCAGGTCCGCCAGCAGTTGCAGGCAGCGCCGGTAATAGGCGGCGCCGTCCAGGGTCGGGCTGACCTGGCGGGTGGTGCGGTGCAGCAGTTGCACCCCCAGGTGAGCTTCCAACTGCTTGATCAGGATGGTCACCGAAGCCCGGGGCATTTGCAGGTCGTCGGCGGCGCGGGCAAAGCCGCCAAGCTCGACGATGCGGGTGAAGACGCGCATGGCGTTGAAACGGTCCATGGAACACGGGCTCGCAATTATTTAGAAAATACCAATAGTGATAGCGTTTTTAGCCTGTTTATCGGTTTTTTGTCGAGTAGCAAACTGCACGCTCTTCCCCACTCACCGGAGCAATCACCGATGCACACTCGACAACTGGGTCATAACGGTCCACAGGTTTCCGCCATCGGCCTGGGCTGCATGGGCATGAGCGACTTCTACGCCCCAGGCAGCGATCCCCGGGAAGCCATCGCCACCCTGCACCGCGCCCTGGAACTGGGGATCAACCTGTTGGACACCGCCGACATGTATGGCCCCCACAGCAACGAAGAACTCATCGGCCAGGCGATTCGCGGCAAGCGCCAGCAGGTGTTCCTGGCCAGCAAGTTCGGCATCGTCCGCGATCCGGGCGACGCCACGGCCCGCGGCGTCAATGGCCGCCCGGACTACGTGCGCGCCTCCATCGACGGCAGCCTGCGTCGCCTCGGCGTGGACACCCTGGACCTGTATTACCTGCACCGGGTCGACCCGCAGGTGGCCATCGAGGAGACGGTCGGCGCCATGGCCGAGCTGGTCCAGGCCGGCAAGGTGCGCTACCTGGGCCTCAGCGAAGCCTCGGCCGCGACCCTGGAGCGGGCGCACAAGGTGCATCCCATCAGCGCCCTGCAAAGCGAATATTCGTTGTGGAGCCGAGATCAGGAAGACAACGGCTGCCTCGCCGCCTGCCAACGCCTGGGGATTGCCTTCGTGCCCTACAGCCCCCTGGGCCGGGGTTTTCTCACCGGTGCCCTGCAAAGCCCGGACGATTTCGCCGCCGACGACTACCGGCGCCTGAGCCCGCGTTTCCAGGGGCAGAACTTCCAGCGCAACCTGCAACTGGTGCAACAGGTGCAGCAACTGGCGGCGGACAAGCAGGTCACTGCCGGGCAACTGGCCCTGGCCTGGGTACTGGCACAGGGCGACTACCTGATTCCGATTCCCGGAACCAAGCAACGGCGCTATCTGGAGGAAAACCTGGGGGCACTGGAGGTGCGCTTGAGTGCGCAGGAGCTGGCGTCGCTGGAGCAGATATTCAGCCCGGGCAACACGGCGGGCAATCGCTATCCCGAAGAGGTCATGGCGTTGCTGACGCGCTGAAGCCGACAACCTGCGCGCTCGCTGAGCGAGCGCGCAGGCGTACTGCAATCAGGCTTTGGCGGAAACGTTCTTGTCGGTCACAGTGGTGCCGTTGCCTTTGCCGTAGTTCTGCAGGTTCTGCAGCACGTAGATGGCCTTCTTGTATTCGGGCACCAGGTAGTTGGCGTACTTGTTGCCCTTGATGTTGTTGTTCTGGATGTCTTCGAGCTTCATGGCGAAGTATTCCAGCGCATTGAAGGGCTCGTCCGGGTTCTTCGGAATGCCGAAGCGATCGAACTTGTCACCGGCGTTGAT
Organism: Pseudomonas sp. TKO26; assembly: GCF_003225665.1. Taxonomy (NCBI): domain Bacteria; kingdom Pseudomonadati; phylum Pseudomonadota; class Gammaproteobacteria; order Pseudomonadales; family Pseudomonadaceae; genus Pseudomonas; species Pseudomonas sp. TKO26. The sequence goes on along the minus strand of NZ_QKLN01000040.1, from coordinate 26,511 downwards.
CAGATTCAGCGCTGTGACGTCGGAAATCAGCCCATTGTTCTTCAAAAAGGTGCTCATGCCGCCCAGTGACTTTGCGGTCACGTTGGTTGGATCAAAGCCCTTGATCTGCTTGTGCAGTTTCAACTGGTCCATCTTGCGGATGTCCAGCACCGTGGGGTCGCTGCCCACCTGGCTCAGCATCTGCCGCACCTTGGCGCTCTGCGAAACCGGTTTGGAGGAACTGCCGCCACCTTCCCGCACCAACAGACCCGCCTTGCTGGTCCAGCCTCCAACGTATCCGACTGCCATGCTGACACTCCTGTAGTCCGGCTTGCCGATCCCCCTGTTTCACCTGTCGACCGCCAGACTTCGAAAGCTCTGATGGGGTACCTGAAACTGGGTGGAAGCCGTGTTGAATCATCTGAATGGGCGCAAGTATCAACGCCGGGGGAGCCCGGCAACAACGCTTTATTTCGACAATTTACAATTTCTGTACAAACTCGACACATTTCGCCCAAAGGCCCGATTTAAAGGGTGGACGGAGGGTCGGCCATGCTCGAACCGTCATCTTTTCCTGCTCTGATCGAGGCTTTTCACCGCCGCCCGGTGCCTTTGCCAACCAGCGCCGATCGCGGTTTTTAAAGCCGTCGCGACTTTTTTGGACGATCGTACTAAAGAGCTGAAAAACCGCGCCGACATCCTGTGGATGCCCTGACACGGCTCCCCCCCGAAAAATAAGAAACGCTCGGAAAGGACAGGTCCCATGCCCGCTTTGCGCACCATTCAAACCCGCTACACGCTGTTTCTGGTCCTGTTCATTGTCCTGATGCTGGTACTCACCGTCGTGGGCATCAGTCAGTTGGTCGCGCCCAAGCTGCGCCACACCGAAGAACAGGTGGCCCTGAACCGCATCGCCGAAGTGGCGGAACACATCCAGGGCGAACTGAACAAGGTCCAGGCCCAGCAGCGCAGCATCACCCAGACCATTCCCCTGCTCGACAGCGACAGCATCGACCGGGTCCTGCCGGGGCTGGTGGACCAGTACGGCGAGCAGAAAGTCTTCGGTGGCGGCATCTGGCCCCTGCCGGGCCAGCGCACCCCGGGCCGCAACAAGCACAGCACCTTCTGGCACCGCGACGCCTCCGGCAAGCTGGTGGTCAACACCTTCTGGAACAGCGACCCGGCCCCCAATTACTACGACCAGTCCTGGTACCAGGGCGGCATGCAGACCGCTCCCGGCCAGTGCGCCTGGGCCGCGGCCTACAAGGACGACGCCAGCGCCGAACCGCGGACCAACTGCGCCATGGCCATCCGCCGCGACGGCCAGCCCTGGGGCGTGGCCACCATCGACGTGACCCTGGGCTTCTTCAACGACCTGGTGGCCCGCCAGGAAAAGGAACTCAACGCGCAGATGCTGATCGTCGAGGCCGACGGCAAGATCATCAGCAACAGCTCACGCATCAGTGGCCCGATCGTCCTCAAGAACATTCGCGAACTGGCCGCCGCCTCGCCCTTCGCCGCCCGGATCCAGGCCGCGCTGGAGCAGCGTGACAAGGGCCCCCAGCGCCTCGAATTCGATAACGCCGGGGTGCCCAGCACCTTCTTCATGCGCGCCATCGAAGGCACTCCCTGGTTCCTCGCCAGTACCCTGCCCACCCAGCAGATCACCGCCCAGCGCGACGATGTACTGAGCACCCTGAGCCTGTTGCAGATCCCCATGGTGATCCTGCTGGTGCTGCTGCAGGTCTATGCGATCCGTCAACTGGTGCAACGGATGAAGATCCTCAAGGGCAACATCGATGCCCTGGCCACCGGTGATGCCGACCTGACCCGACGCATCGTGATCCGCGCCGAAGACGAGCTTGGCGCCATCGGCCATTCGGTCAACCACTTCATCCAGTACCTGCAGACGATGATCGGCGAAGTGACCCAGGCCACCGACGCCATGGCCGGCAGCCTGGTGCAGTTGCAACAGAGCTCGACCCACAGCCAGCAGATCCTGCTGCGTCACGCTTCGGAAACCGACCAGACCGTGACCGCCATCACGCAGATGAGCAGCACCGCCGACAGCGTCGCGGCCAACGCCGCGCAGACTGCGGACTTCACCCGCCGCGCCAACGAGCATGCCGAGCATTCGCGGGTGGTGGTGGGCCAGGCCTCCGGCAGCGTCATCGCCCTGATCGACGAAGTGGCCGATGCCACCCACAAGGTCGAAGCCATGCAGGCCGATGCCCAGCGCATCACCGAAATCCTCGGGGTGATCGGCGACATCGCCGGACAGACCAACCTGCTGGCCCTCAACGCCGCCATCGAGGCGGCCCGGGCCGGAGAGCAAGGACGCGGCTTCGCGGTGGTTGCCGACGAAGTCCGGGCATTGGCGGCGCGGACCCAGGACAGCACCTCGCAGATCAACGAAATGCTCAGCCGCTTGAGCCAGGGCGTCAGTTCTTCGGTCAGCGCCATGGAGAACACCCAGGCCAGTTGCCAATCGGCGGCGGACGCCACCGCGCGGGTCAACAGCGGCCTTGACCAGATGGCCGATTCGGTGAGCCAGATCAACAGCCTCAGCACCCAGATCGCCACCGCCGCCGAACAGCAGAGCGCGGTGACCGAGGAGATCAACCGCAGCATGGTGAGCATCCGACACATGGTCGAGGAACTGGTGGAAAGCGCCCGGGCCGGCGAAAGCAATACCCAGAGCCTGCTGCAGGCCAATGCCCAGGTCAGCCACCTGATGAGCCGCTTCAAAGTCCGCTGAACGGCTGCCCGTCGCCGCTGGCAGGCCCCGGCGGCGGGACTATATTGGAGGCTCCGGTCACAAGGAAGTGGGGTGCGTCATGGGCCAGCGCCAATCACATCTATTGCAGGAACAGATCCGCCACGAGCTGTACATCCGGGCCGGCATCGACACCGTCTACTACTACCTGAGCCAGCCGGACCGCTGGCCGGAATGGCATCCGTGCAGCCTGCGGGCCGACACCGGGCTCGGCGGCTCACTGCCGGCTGGCCATCGCTTCAGTGAAACCATGAACCTGCTGGGGGTGCAGATCCCCACAAGCTACCGGGTGCTGGTCGCGCTGTTTCCCAAGGAGTTCAAGGTCCTGTTCAGCTCCGCCGCGCTGGATGGCTCGATTCGCTACCAGTTGAGCAAACAGGGGGACGGCACACTGCTGCAGCGTACCCTGGCGTTCTCCACCGACCTGCATCTGAGCGGCCTGGGCCCACGCATGGAGCAGCTGTCGGCCCAGGCCCTGGGCAATCTCAAGCAACGCCTGGAAGCCACGGCCGGCTGATCAGAAGGCGCCGTTGGCGTTGGCGGCCTTGTCCGGCAACACCTGGCTGGTGTCCCAATGCTCGACGATCTTGCCCTGCTCCAGGCGATAGATATCGATGATCGACTTGACCACCCCCGGTTCGCGGCCGGTGTTGCGCACATGCACGATCACGAAGTCGCCATCGACGAACAGGCGTTTGATCTCGCTGCGCGATTGCGGGTAGTGCTGCTTGAGAAATTCGATGAAGGTCCGAAAGCCCTCGATGCCATCCGCCACGGCCGGATTGTGCTGAATGTAGTGCGCGCCCAGGTAAGGTCGGGCAGCGGCGAAGTCCTTGTCGTTCAGGGCCAGTTGATAGAACGCCAGCACATTGCGCCGGTTCTCCTGCTCCTGGGCGCTGTACTCGGCCAGCGCCGGAGTGGCCAACAACAGCAGGAACAACAACGTCAGGTAGGGTTTCATGGAGCCTCGCTGGTGTGCCGCGGGCCGTGCGCCCGGCCCTGTATGAGATGGTTCACCCTGGCTGCCAGTCCACCTGACAAATCTGTAACCCAGACCTCAGGTTGCTGACAGCCGGCGCCGTTTAGGCTTTGCCAAACCTGCGCGACTCTATCGGCATGCAGGGCCTTCCAACAAGCCGCCGGGGCAACAGGTCCCAAGCCCGCGCAGCGGTTTTGTATCACCTTGATACATACGCGCGTGCCGCAAACCGGCAAAAACCGCAAAAATGCGCCGCACCCGGCAATGGCCCGCGCACCCACACGAGATATTCCATGAAACACAGACTGCGTCTGGCGGCCCTGTCCGCCCTGTTCATCACCTCCCTGGCCCAGGCCGCCGGCAGCATCGACATCGATGTCCACCGGGACGCCAACTGCGGCTGCTGCAAGAAGTGGATCGAGCATTTGCAGGCCAACGGCTTCAACGTCCGCGATCACGTCGAGGCCGACATGAGCGCGGTCAAGCAGCGCCTGGGCGTGGCACCGCGCCTGGGCTCCTGCCACACCGCGGTCATCGACGGCAAGTTCGTCGAGGGCCATGTCCCGGCCGAACAGGTGCTGGCCCTGCGCAAGCGCGACGACCTGCTGGGCATCGCGGCCCCGGGCATGCCCATGGGCTCCCCCGGCATGGAGATGGACGGCATGGGCGCCGAAGCCTTCCAGGTCATCGGCCTGACCCGTGACGGCCAGGACGTGGTGGTTGCGGACTACCCGGCCCGTTGATCCTCGGCGCCTACTTCGGGCTGTTCCTGGCGGCCTTCGCCGCCGCTACCCTGTTGCCCATGCAATCGGAAGCGCTGCTGGTGGGCCTGCTGCACAACGGCCAGTTGAGCGTGCTCGGGCTGTGGCTGGTGGCGACCCTGGGCAATGTGCTGGGCTCCCTGGTCAACTGGTGGCTGGGCCGTCGCCTGGAACAGTACAAGGAGCGCCGCTGGTTCCCCGTCGGCCCGCGGCACCTGGAACGAGCCCGCCGGCACTACCAGCGCTATGGCCACTGGTCGCTGCTGCTGAGCTGGATGCCACTGATCGGCGACCCGCTGACCCTGGTGGCCGGCGTCATGGGCGAGCCCCTCAAGCGTTTCCTGCTGCTGGTCAGCCTGGCCAAGGGCGCTCGCTACGCCGTATTGGTGTGGCTGACGCTGGGCTGGCTGGCCAGCCCGGGCACTTGACGGCCAGCCCCTAGCGGCCTGGCCATCCGCCTCCCGCGACCTACTTGCCGACAGGCCGGCGCCGATGAATATCCGCGTGCGCATGGCCACAAATCTGCGCCATGATCGGCAACCTCAGCAGGCCCCACCGGGCCGCTTGATCCGTCCCCCGAATCAGGAGCCCGAACATGACGCTGCAGATTGCGGTAATCGACGATTGGCAAGACGTGGCCCGCGAGGTGGTGGACTGGTCGGTGCTGCAGAGCATCGGCCAGGTCAGCTTCCTGCATGACTACCCCGGCCAGCGCGAGCTTCTGGTGCAGCGCCTGCTGCCGTTCCAGGTGATCTGCGTGATGCGCGAGCGCACGCTGTTCGACGCCGATCTGCTGCAACGCCTGCCCCGACTCAAGTTGCTGCTGACCGGCGGCATGCGCAACGCCGCCATCGACCTTGAGGCCGCCAAGGCCCTGGGGATCCAGGTCTGCGGCAGCGACAGCTATCGGCAGGCGGCCCCGGAACTGACCTGGGCCCTGCTCATGGCCCTGACCCGCAACCTGCTCAACGAAGCCAATGCCCTGCGTGCCGGCCACTGGCAACAGGGCCTGGGCGGCGATCTGCACGGCAAGACCCTGGGCCTGCTGGGCCTGGGCAACATCGGCCAGCGGGTAGCGCAGTTCGGTCAGGTGTTCGGCATGCGGGTGATTGCCTGGAGCGAGAACCTCAGCGCCGAACGCGCGGCGGCCGCCGGGGTGATCCACGTCGACAAGCAAGCCCTGTTCGAACAGGCCGATGTGCTCTCGGTGCACCTGGTGCTCAGTGAACGCAGCCGTCACCTGGTGGACGCCCAAACCCTGGCCTGGATGAAGCCCGACGCCCTGCTGATCAACACCGCCCGGGGGCCGATCGTCGACGAGGCGGCGTTGATCGCCGCCCTGGAACAGGGCCGGCTGGCCGGAGCCGCCCTCGACGTGTTCGCCGAAGAACCCTTGCCCGCCGAGCATCCGTTCCGGCACCTGCCCAATGTCCTGGCCACGCCCCATATCGGTTACGTCACTCGGCAGAACTACCGGCTGTTCTTCAGCCAGATGATCGAGGACCTGCAGGCCTGGCACGCCGGCCGGCCGATCCGCCTGCTCAACTGAGCCGCCGCTGCCCATTTTCGGGCAAGGCGCCCCAGGCCCTGCACCAGCCGCAGGCAGGGCCTCACCGTTTTCGCGCCGCAGGCTGGACAGCCGCGCTCGCCGACGGTGCAGCCACGACCTTTCGTCGGGAGAGCCCCCTGCTCCCGCCAGCCCCCCGGGGGAAAGCCCGAGTGACCACAGCGACGCTCTAGGTTGTGTCCTAGACTGAAATTCGCCCCGTGACCGACCGGTCACTTTGGTACTGAAAAAGTCGAAACTTTTCGCTTCGGCCCAGAGTCAGGTTAAAGGTAGGGTCGCTGCCACTGGTGCATTCCTTGCAACGGCTCCTCCACCCTTTCTGCTTCAGCGCTCGAGCAGCTCAGGCTGATCGATGTGTGGTGCGTTTGCGCCCGGCCACAGGATTTGGCCGACAGCACTTCAATAAAAACCGGAGAGACCTATGATCAGCGCCGTATTGAATACTCAGGGAGAGCATCCTCAACCGCAGGCCGGTGAACGCACCGCCCAGCCGACTTCGGGGAGCAAGACGGTGCTGCCGCTGGCCCGGCACAATCCCAACCGCAAGCGGGTGCTGTTCGTTACCTCGGAAATCGCCGATCTGGTCAAGACCGGCGGCCTCGGCGATGTCTCCGCGGCCCTGCCCCGAGCCATGGCCCACCTGCACGATGTGCGGGTGCTGATCCCCGGCTACCCCCAGGTGCTGCACAGCGAGAACCCCATTCACATCATCGGCGAGCTGGGCGGCCACGCGGCGCTGCCGGCGTGCAAGATCGGGCGCATGGACATGCCCGACGGCCTGGTGATCTACGTGCTGATCTGCCCGGAACTCTATGAGCGCGAAGGCACGCCCTACGGCGCCAACAATGGCCGCGACTGGCCCGACAACCATATTCGCTTCGCCCGCCTGGGACTGGCCGCCGCCGACATCGCCGCCAACCTGGCGCAGATCCACTGGTGCCCCGATCTGGTGCACGCCCACGACTGGCCCGCCGGCCTGGCCCCGGCCTACATGCACTGGCGCGGACAACGCACGCCCACCCTGTTCACCATCCACAACCTGGCCTACCAGGGCGTGGTCAGCCTGGCTTCCTGCCCGGAGCTGGGCATTCCCGAACACGCCCTGCAACAGGAGGGCATGGAGTTCTACGGCAAGCTGTCGTTCCTCAAGGCCGGCATGGCCTACGCCAGCCACATCACCACGGTCAGCGCCACCTATGCCCGGGAAATCACCACCCCGGCCTTCGGTTGCGGGCTGGACGGATTCCTGGCCAGCAAGACCCAACAGGGCCTGCTCAGCGGCATTCCCAATGGCATCGACGAGAGCTGGGACGCCGCCACCGACAGCCACCTGTTCCGCCCCTTCAGCATCGGCGACTGGCAAGGCAAGGCGGCCAATGCCGCCTACGTGCGGCAGATGTTCGGCCTCGACCCCAGCAATGGCCCGCTGTTCGCCGTGGTTTCGCGGCTGGTCTACCAGAAGGGCCTGGACCTGACCGAGGCGGTGGCCGAGTTCATCGTGCAAGCAGGTGGCCAGATCACCATCATCGGCCGTGGCGAACCGGAGGAGGAACAATCCATGCGCGCCCTGGCCCGGCGCTTCCCCGGGCGCATCGGGGTGCATATCGGTTTCAACGAAACCGACGCCCGGCGCATGTTCGCCGGCAGCGACTTCCTGCTCATGCCGTCGCGCTACGAGCCTTGCGGCCTGAGCCAGATGTACGCCCAGCGTTTCGGCTCGCTGCCGGTGGCGCGCAACACCGGTGGGCTGGCGGACACCATCGACAATGGCGTCACCGGGTTCCTCTTCGACGAGTCCACGGTCCCCAGCTACCAGCAGGCCCTGACCCGGGCCTTCAAGGTGTTCGCCTACCCGGGGCTGCTCAATGCCATGCGCTGCCGGGCCATGGCGGCGCCGTTCAACTGGTGCAAGGCGGTGGAACCCTACGCCGAGCTCTATGAGCAACTGGTGGCCAAGGCCCTGGGACAGGCCGCGAGGTCGTAGGGGCCGGCAGCCATGTCACTCAGCCCCCCTGCACGCCACGGTGCGGTTGTCCTGGACGCTGCGCGCACCCGCTTCGCCCTCTGGGCCCCGGATGCGCGCAGCGTCAGCCTCGAACTCGACCAGGGCCGGTCGCTGCCCATGCAGGCCGAGGCCGATGGCTGGTTCGTGCTCCAGGCGCCCAGTCCTGCGGGCAGCCGCTACCGCTTCAGGATCGACCAACAGCTGCTGGTGCCGGACCCGGCGTCCCGGGCCCAGGACGGCGACATCCACGGCCCGAGCCGGGTGGTCGCCGCCGATGCCTATCAGTGGCAGCACCCCGCCTGGGCTGGCCGGCCCTGGCACGAAGCGGTGATCTACGAGCTGCACGTGGGGGTCATGGGCGGCTACCAGGCGGTGCAACAAGCCTTGCCGGGCCTGGTGGAACTGGGGGTGACCGCCATCGAGCTGATGCCCCTGGCGGAGTTCCCCGGCGCACGCAACTGGGGTTACGACGGGGTTCTGCCCTATGCGCCGGAAGCCTCCTACGGCCCGCCCGAAGCGCTCAAGGCGCTGATCGACTGCGCCCACGGCCTGGGCCTGGCGGTGATTCTCGACGTGGTCTACAACCACTTTGGCCCCGACGGCAACTACCTGCCGCACTACGCCAAGGGCTTCTTTCGCCAGGACCGGCACACCCCCTGGGGCGCGGCCATCGACTTTCGCCGCCGCCCGGTGCGCGACTTCTTTATCGACAACGCGCTGATGTGGCTTCTGGAGTACCGCTTCGACGGCTTGCGCCTGGACGCGGTACACGCCATCGACGACCCGGACTTTCTCCTCGAACTGGCCCAACGGGTACGCCAGGCCGTGCCTCCCGAGCGCCATGTATGGCTCAACCTGGAGAACGAACGCAATCAGGCCAGCCTGCTGCAACAGGGCTTCGATGCCCAGTGGAACGATGATGGCCACAACGCCCTGCACGTGCTGCTGACCGGGGAAACCGAGGCCTACTACGCCGACTTCGCCGACGACCCGACCACGCAACTGGCCCGCTGCCTGAGCCAGGGCTTCGCCTTCCAGGGCCATGCCGACCGCCACGGCAAGGCCCGCGGCGAACCCAGCGGCCACCTGCCCCCCAGCGCTTTCGTGCTGTTCCTGCAGAACCACGACCAGATCGGCAACCGGGCCTTCGGCGAGCGCCTCAACCAACTGGCGCCGCCCCAGGCCCTGCACGCCGCGACGGCGCTGTTGCTGCTGTCACCGATGATTCCGCTGCTGTTCATGGGCGACGAGGTCGGCGCCGAGGAACCCTTCCTGTTTTTCACCAGTCATCAGGGGCCACTGGCCGAAGCGGTGCGCGAGGGCCGGCGCAACGAGTTCGCCGCCTTCAGGGCCTTTGCCGATGCCCAGCAGCGCCAGCGCATCCCCGACCCCAACGCCCTTTCGACCTTCCAGGCCTCGCGGCCGCAGCCACGCTCCGACCAGGCCGCCGCGACCCGGGCGCTGTACCGCAGCCTGCTGCAGATCCGCCATCGCCAGTTGCTCCCGCGCCTGCCCGCCGCCCGGGCCCTGGGCACCCGGGTTCTGGCCGAGGGCGCCCTCAGCGCATGCTGGCGCCTGGGGGATGGCAGCCGCCTGCGCATCGACCTCAACCTGAGCCCGCACCGGGTCGAGCTGGCGCCCGAGCCCCCGGGGCAACTCTGGTTCGAACATCCGCCCCACAGCCTCGACCACTGGCGCCAGGGCTGGCTGCCGGCCTTCAGCGTAGTGGTGCAACTGGACGACATGCATGCCCCGACAGCCCCTGATGGAGAACGCCGATGAGCGATGCGCAACTGGAACTGCTGGCCAGCCGCGCCGGCCTGACCGTGGATTGGATCGATGCCAACGGCCGTGGGCAGAAGGTCGAGCCCCGGGTCTTGCGGGCCGTGCTGGCGGGCCTGGGCCACCCGGCCGGCAACGACCAGGAAATCCGCCACAGCCTGGAGCAATTGCAGCAACTGCAACAGAGTCGCCACCTGCCGCCGCTGCTCACCGTCGACGTCGGCCAGGGGCTGGATCTGGCCCGCTACTTTGCGGCGCACACGCTTTGCGCCATCCAGCTGGAAGACGGCAGCCAGCTGTCGCTGTCCCTGGATGAGGCCGGCGTGCTGCCCGGTGTACTGCCTGTGGGCTACCACGGGATACAGGTGGATGACGAACACTTCGTCCTCGCCGTAGCCCCCGAACGCTGCTACAGCGTGGCCGACGCCGTAGACCAGGCCACGCCCCGTGCCTGGGGCCTGGCGGTACAGTTGTATGCCCTGCGGCGCCCCGGGGATGGCGGCTTTGGCGACACCCAGGCCCTGGAAGACCTGGCCCGCCAGGCCGCCGAGCGCGGCGCCGACGCCCTGGCCATCAGCCCGCTGCACGCCATGTTCGCCAGCGATCCCCAGCGCTACAGCCCCTATTCGCCCTCCAGCCGGCTGTTTCTCAACAGCCTGTATGCGGCGCCGGCGGCCATTCTCGGCGACCGGGCCTGGCGCAACGCCATCCAGTCCTGCGGCCTCGGCGAACAGCTGCAGGCCCTGGAGCATGCGCCACTGATCGACTGGCCTCAGGCCGCCAAGGCCAAGCAACTGGCATTGCGGGCCCTGTATGAGGGTTTCTGTCACGGCCAGCACCCGCTGCACGAGGACTTCGCCAGCTATCGCCGGGCCGCCGGCGAAGCCCTGGAAAACCACTGCCGCTTCGAAGCCATCCAGGCCCAGCGAGCGGCCCGTGGCGAAGACCTGGACTGGCGCCACTGGCCGGAACAGTGGCGCAACCCGGCCAGCCCGGCCCTGGCCCGGTTTGCCCAGGAGCATGCCGAGGAAATCGGCTTTCACGCCTTCTGCCAGTGGCTGATCGCCCGTGGCCTGGAACGGGCGCAGAGCGCGGCCCGCAGCGGCGGCATGGGCATCGGTCTGATCGCCGACCTGGCAGTGGGCGCCGACGGCGGCGGCAGCCAGGCCTGGAGCCGCCAGGAACAGCTGCTGGCGTCCCTGACCGTGGGCGCACCACCGGACGTGCTCAATCGCCAGGGCCAGGGCTGGGGCATCTGCGCCTTCTCCCCCGAGGGACTGCAGCGCCATGGCTTTCGCGCCTTTATCGAGATGCTGCGGGCCAACTTCGCCCACGCCGGCGGGCTTCGAATCGACCATGTCATGGGCCTGCAACGCCTGTGGGTGATTCCCCTGGGCGCGCCGCCCAGCGACGGCGCCTACCTCAACTACCCGGTGGACGACCTGCTGCGCCTGCTGACCCTGGAGTCCCACCGCCATCAGGCCATCGTGCTCGGCGAAGACCTGGGCACGGTGCCCGACGGCCTGCGCGACAAGCTCGCCGCCCGGGCCATGCTCGGCATGCGCGTGCTGCTGTTCGAACAGGACCACGGCTGCCACTTCAGGCCGATCCTCGACTGGCCGGACAACGCCCTGGCCACCACCAGCACCCACGACCTGCCGACCCTCAATGGCTGGTGGCAGGGCCGCGACATCGACTGGAACCTGCGCCTGGGCCTGGTGGACGAACACGGCGCCCGGCAATGGGCCGAGCATCGCCAGCGCGAGCGTGACGGCCTGCGCCAGGCCCTGGCCCGGGACCCGCAGAACTTTCGCCAGGACTGCCACGAAACCGAGCAGGTGATCGACGCAGCCGTGCGCTTTCTCGGCCATACCCGGGCGCCGCTGGTGCTGCTGCCCCTGGAAGACGCCCTGGGCATCGATGAACAGGCCAACCTGCCCGGCACCCTCGACAGCCATCCCAACTGGCGCCGGCGCCTGGCCAGCGCAAGCCGCCGCCTGCTGGAGGACAGCGACGCCGCCCGGCGCCTGGAACTGCTGGCCTGTGCCCGGCAGCAAGCCCTCGAGCGTGACCGATGAGCCCCGGCACCCTGCCCCCGCTGCGCGCCACCCTGCGCCTGCAGTTTCACCAGGGTTTCAGCCTCGACGACGCCGTGCCCCTGGTGCCCTACTTCGCCCGCCTGGGCATCAGCCACCTGTATGCCTCGCCGCTGCTGTGCGCCCGGGCCGGATCGATGCACGGCTACGACGTGGTCGACCCGACCCGGGTCAACCCGGAGCTGGGTGGCGAAGCGGCCCTCAGGCGCCTGGTGAGCGCCTTGCGCGCCCATGGCCTGGGCCTGATCCTCGACATCGTCTCCAACCACATGGCGGTGGGCGGCAGCGACAACCCCTGGTGGCTGGACCTGTTGCAGTGGGGGCGCCGGAGCCCCTACGGCGAGTTCTTCGATATCCAGTGGCACTCCCCCGACCCGCTGCTGCAAGGCCAGTTGCTGCTGCCCTTTCTGGCCAGTGACTACGGCGTGGCGCTGCAGCAAGGCAGCCTGCCATTGCAGCTGGACGAGGATCTGGCGGGCTTTCATGTGCAGCACCACGCGCATCGCTTTCCTATCTGCCCCGCCGACTACGGGGAGCTGCTACAGGTCGAACCGCCCCTGGCTGCGGCGACCGCGGCCGAACTCAAGGCCCTGGCCGACGCCTTCGGCGCCCTGCGCTTGCGCGACGATGCTCACGCCCAGGCCCGGCCCCTGCAGCAGGCCCTGGCGCGCCTGCTGCAACAGCCAACGCTGCGCCAAGCGCTCACCCTGCGGTTGCAAGGCTACGACGGGCGGCAGCCCGAAGGCCTGAGCCGCCTGCATCAGTTGCTGGAGCGCCAGCATTACCGGCTGGCCAGCTGGCGCACCGCCGCCGACGACATCAACTGGCGGCGCTTCTTCGACGTCAACGAACTGGGCGGCCTGCGTGTCGAGCGCCCGGCGGTGTTCGAAGCCACTCACGCCAAGATCTTCCAGTTGATCGAGGAAGGCCTGGTGGACGGCCTGCGCATCGACCATATCGACGGCCTGGCCGATCCCCGAGGCTACTGCCGCAAGCTGCGGCGCCGGGTCGAGGGCCTGCGCCCCGGCCAGCACCTGCCGATCTACGTCGAAAAGATCCTCGGCGCCGACGAAACCCTGGCCCGCGACTGGCAGGTGGACGGCAGCACCGGCTACGAATTCATGAACCAGCTGTCGCTGCTGCAACAGGCCGCCACGGGCCGGCCACTGCTGGCCGGACTGTGGAGCCGGCACAGCCGGCGGCCGGCGCAGTTTGCCCGGGAAGCGCTGCTGGCTCGTCAGCAGATCCTCAACGGCTCCCTGGCCGGCGACTTCGAGAGCGTGGCCCAGGCCCTGCTGCAAGTGGCACGCCTGGACCTGATGAGCCGCGACCTGACCCTGGGCGCCATTCGCCGGGCACTGCAGGAGCTGATCGTGCACTTCCCGGTGTATCGCACCTACATCAGCGCCCGAGGCCGCGGCCCCCAGGACCAGCGGGTGTTCCAGCAGGCCCTGCAGGGCGCCCGCGCCAGCCTGGGCGAAGCCGACTGGCCGGTGCTCGATTACCTGGAGCGCTGGCTCGGCGGCCAGAGCTGGCGCCAGCAACCGCCGGGCCGCCCACGCAAACTGCTGCGCCACGCCTGCGTACGCTTCCAGCAACTGACCTCGCCGACAGCGGCCAAGGCGGTGGAGGACACCGCGTTCTATCGCTCGGCGGTGCTCCTGGCACGCAATGACGTGGGCTTCAATACCGAGCAGTTCAGCGCGCCGCCGGCGGCCTTTCACTGCGCCTGCGAACAACGCCTGGCGCAGTTCCCCGACAATCTGCTGACCAGCGCCACCCACGACCACAAGCGCGGCGAGGACAGTCGCGCGCGCCTGGCGGTGCTCAGCGAGCGCGCCGCCTGGTATGTGCGCCAGGTGCAGGCCTGGCGGCCGCTGGCCGAGCCCCTGCGCCAAGGCCGCGAGGGACCATCGGCGGCGGATGAGCTGATCCTGTACCAGATCCTCCTGGGCAGTTGGCCCCTGGACCTGCAGGCAGACGATCAACCGGCCCTGGCCGACTACGCCCGGCGAATCGGCCAATGGCAGCTCAAGGCCCTGCGCGAGGCCAAGCTGCACAGCAGTTGGGCCGCGCCGAACCTGGAATACGAAGAGGCCGTGCAAGGGTTTATCGACAGCCTGCTGTGCGCGCCCGAGGGCCTGCCCTTGCGCCGCTCGATCGCCGACGCGGTGAATGCCATCGCCCCCGCCGGCGCCGTCAACAGCCTGGCGCAAACTTTGCTGCGCATGACGGTGCCGGGGGTGCCGGACCTGTATCAGGGCAACGAGTTCTGGGACTTCAGCCTGGTGGATCCGGACAACCGCCGGCTGGTGGACTACGAGGCGCGGGAACAAGCACTCGACCGCCTGGGCGAGCCCCGCCAGTGGCTGGCCAGTTGGCGCGACGGGGGCATCAAGCAAGGCCTGATCGCCCGGACCCTGGGCCTGCGCAGCCAGTATCCGGAGCTGTTCCGGCGCGGCCACTACCGGCCCTTGCCGGTGCTCGGCCAGGAGGCGGGACGGGTTCTGGCCTTCATGCGCGAGTACCGCGAGCAACGGCTGGTGGTGATAGTGCCGATCCAGGTCGCCGCGCTGCTGGATGACAGCGCAGTGCCCATGGTCGATGCACAACGATGGGGCGATACCCGGGTGCAACTACCGTTCACCGCCTCGCGCCGCAACATGAATGGACTTTTTTCGACCGGAGCAGTCACACCCCATAAGGAGTTGCTGATCAGCGCGGTATTGCACGACTTTCCGCTCAACCTATTGATTCAACATTGAGTCCAGCCCAGGAGCATTGCGATGAGTACCGACGACAAACGCATTCGTGAATTCGCCTATCAGATCTGGGAATCGGAAGGCCAACCCCACGGCCAGGAAGCCCGCCACTGGGAGATGGCGCGCAAGCTGGCCGAGGCCGAAGCCCTGGCGCCGCCGCCCCCGGCCAAGGTCGCCAAGCCCAGGACCCGGACCGCCGCCGCCAAGCCCAAGGCCAAGCCGGCCGCCGCCGTGGTCCTGCCTCCGGGCGAGAAGCCGGCGCCGAAGAAACCTCGGGCCCCGCGCAAGCCACCCGCCCACTGACGCCGTACCCAGCCCGTTGATCACCCTCGCCCGTGGCGCGCTATGGCGCCACAAGGGGCTTGCTTGGCCCGAAAAAAGTCGGGGGAGCACGGGTATCAGCCCTTGTCATCAGACCTGCAGGAGCAACCATGAGCCGATCCAAGCAGACTCCCGAACACGAACCCTCGCGCATCCGTGAAGGCCTGCCCTTCCCCCTGGGCGCCACCTGGGATGGCCTGGGCGTCAACTTCGCGCTGTTCTCGGCCAACGCCACGCGGGTTGAACTGTGCCTGTTCGACGCCACCGGTGAGGTGGAACTGGAACGTATCGAACTGCCGGAATACACCGACGAGATCTTCCACGGCTACCTGCCCGACGCCCACCCGGGGCTGATCTACGGCTACCGGGTGCATGGCCCCTACGACCCGGCCAACGGCCACCGCTTCAACCCCAACAAACTGCTGATCGACCCCTATGCCAAGCAACTGGTGGGGGAACTGAAATGGTCCGAGGCGCTGTTCGGCTACACCATCGGTCACCCGGACGCCGACCTGAGTTTCGATGAGCGCGACAGCGCGCCCTTCGTGCCCAAGTGCAAGGTCATCGATCCGGCCCACACCTGGGGCCACGACCAGCAGATCAAGGTGCCCTGGGACAAGACCCTGATCTACGAGACTCATGTGCGCGGCTTCACCATGCGCCATCCGGCGGTGCCGGAGCACCTGCGGGGCAGCTTTGCCGGGCTGATGGTCGACGAGGTGCTGGAGCACATCCGCAAGCTGGGGGTGTCGTCGGTGGAGCTGCTGCCGATCCACGCCTTCGTCAACGATCAGCACCTGCTGCACAAGGGCATGACCAACTACTGGGGCTACAACAGCATCGCCTTCTTCGCCCCGGACCCGCGCTACCTGGCCAGCGGCAAGATCGCCGAGTTCAAGGAAATGGTCGCGCACCTGCACGAGGCCGGGCTGGAAGTGCTGCTGGACGTGGTCTACAACCACACCGCCGAAGGCAACGAACAAGGCCCGACCCTGTCCATGCGCGGCATCGACAACGCCTCCTACTACCGCCTGATGCCCGACGACAAGCGCTTCTACATCAACGATTCGGGCACCGGCAACACCCTGGACCTGAGTCATCCCTGCGTGCTGCAGATGGTCACCGACTCCCTGCGCTACTGGGCCACGGAAATGCATGTGGACGGCTTCCGCTTCGACCTGGCAACCATCCTCGGCCGTTACCACACGGGTTTCGACGAACGCCACAGCTTCCTCGTGGCCTGCCGCCAGGACCCGGTGCTGCGCCAGGTCAAGCTGATCGCCGAGCCCTGGGACTGCGGCCCCGGCGGCTACCAGGTGGGCCGCTTCCCGCCGGGCTGGGTGGAATGGAACGACCGTTTCCGCGACACCGTGCGCGCCTTCTGGAAAGGCGACGACGGCCAGTTGGCGGGCTTCGCCGGGCGCATGACCGCCTCCGGCGAGATGTTCAACCAGCGCGGCCGCCGGCCCTACGCTTCGGTCAACTTCGTCACCGCCCACGACGGTTTCACCCTGCGTGACCTGGTGTCCTACAACGACAAGCACAACCAGGCCAACGACGAGAACAACCAGGACGGCAGCGACAACAACCTGTCCTGGAACCATGGCGTCGAAGGCCCCACCGACGACCCCGAGATCAACGCCCTGCGCCTGCGCCAGATGCGCAACTTCTTCGCCACCCTGCTCTTGGCCCAGGGCACGCCGATGCTGGTGGCCGGCGATGAGTTCGCCCGCACCCAGCACGGCAACAACAACGCCTACTGCCAGGACAGCGAGATCGGCTGGGTCAACTGGGAGCTGGACGCCGACGGCAAGGCGCTGCTCAAGTTCGTCAAGCGCCTGATCAAACTGCGCCTGAACTACCCGATCCTGCGTCGCGGGCGCTTCCTGGTGGGCAGCTACAACGAAGACCTCGGGGTCAAGGACGTCACCTGGCTGGCCCCGGACGGCAACGAGATGAGCACCGAACAATGGCAAGACCCCCACGGCCGTTGCCTGGGCATGCTGCTGGACGGCCGCGCCCAGGAAACCGGGATCCTGCGCCCCGGGGCCGACGCCACGCTGCTGCTGGTGGTCAATGCCCATCACGACATCGTCAATTTCCGCCTGCCCGAGGTTCCGGCCGGCGAGTTCTGGAGCTGCATGCTCGACACCCATCAGCCGGCGGTGCACGGCCAGGAGCGCTTCGCCTTCGGCCACAGCTATTCGGTGACCGGGCGTTCGCTGCTGCTGTTCGAGTTGCAGCACGAGGAAGAGGCCTGAAATCGACCCGCAAGCCTTACTGCGCCTTCGCCCCCGGCACCAACTGGGGCTCCCAGCCGCCCCGGGCGGCTTTGGCGATGCCCGGTAAAGCCTGGTGCAGCCTTGCAGGGCGCTGAAACAAAGCACGACGTTCGTCTCATGACCTCCTCGGGGGAACAATTGCCGTCTACCCTGTGACAGGGTTCGTAATGTTGCAACAAGCCTGGGCCGCCCCTGCGTGGACGGTTTCAGGGCGTGTATGATGAGCCTCGGATCGCGGCGCCCCAAAGGGATGGGGCGCCGGTACTTCACGCTGAGGCGGATGCCATGGAATCAGCGTGCGGACAAACCCAGGGCACGACTCGACGGTTGTTCAACCGCCCAGGCCGTGACCCGACCAACAGGGACGTGACACTTCATGAAAGCCATACCCGCAATAGACAGCAGCTGGCCCAGCCAGATATGGAACAGCGCCCGCCAACTGGCAGAGGTCCCGGCCATCAACCTGGCCAATCTGGTGCCGCCAGGCTCACGGGCGGTGATCGTCGCCCCCCACCCCGGTGACGAGGTGGTCGCCAGCGGCGGACTGCTGCAGGTGCTGGCCCATCACGGCCACCCTTTGCAGTTGATCTCCATCAGCGACGGCAGCGCCAGCCACCCGGGTTCGGAACGCTGGCCCAAGCGCCGCCTCAGCGTGTTCCGCCCCCAGGAAAGCGCCGAAGCCCTGCGCCGCCTGGGCTTGCCGCTGCACAGCCTGAAGTGGATTCGCGGCGGCTTTGCCGACAACGCCCTGAGCGGGCGCGAGCAGCAGCTGGTGCCCTTCATCGGCCGCTACCTGCGCGACAGCGATGTGGTGTTCAGCACCTGGCGCGCCGACGGCAACCTCGATCACGAGGCGGTCGGCCGAGCGACCGCCAAGGCGGCGGCCCTGGTGGGCGCGCGCTTTTACGAAATTCCGCTGTGGGCCTGGCACTGGTCGTCGCGGGAAGAGCATCAGATCCCCTGGCAACGAGCCCGCAAGCTGCGCCTGGACACCTGGACCGTGGCCCGCAAGCGGCATGCCGCCCACGCCTATGCCAGCCAGTTGCAGGGCGAGCCGGAGATCGGCCTGGAGCCTTCGCTGTCGCCGGTGCTGCTGGAACGCCTGCGCCTGCCCTACGAGATCATCCTGATGTAGAGCGTGGCCTGCTTGCCGGCAAGCCACGGTTGCGCGGGCAATGACCCGCTTCTACGGGGTATTGCCGGTGTCGGGACGCAGGACCAGGACCGCCAGGGGCGGCAGGTTGAGCACCAGGGACAGGGCCTGGCCATGGCTGCCCTGCTCTTCGCTGAACGCCTCGCCGCCGTTGCCATAGTTGGAGCCGGCATACAGCTGCGAATCGCTGTTGAGCAGTTCGCTCCAGCGCCCGGCCTGGGGCACGCCGACCCGGTAGGCCTGGCGCGGCACCGGGGTGAAGTTGGCCACCACCAGCAACGGTTCGCCATTGCGGCTCCAGCGCAGCCAGGCATAGACGCTGTTGATCGCGTCATCGCCAATCAGCCATTGGAAGCCCTGGGACACGTGGTCCTGGTCATGCAGCGCCGGGTACTGGCGATACAGCTGGTTGAGGTCCTTCACCAGCCTTTGCACCCCACGGTGCTCGGGGTACTGCAACAGGTACCAGTCCAGCTGCTGATCATGGTTCCACTCGCGCCACTGGCCGAACTCGCAGCCCATGAACAGCAGCTTCTTGCCCGGATGGGTCCACATGAAGCTCAGGTAGGCCCGCAGGTTGGCGAACTTCTGCCAGCGGTCGCCGGGCATCTTGTCGATCAGCGAATGCTTGCCGTGCACCACCTCGTCATGGGAGATCGGCAGGATGAAGCGTTCGGACCAGGCGTACACCAGGCCGAAACTCAGCTCGTTGTGGTGATGGGCGCGGTACACCGGGTCCTGCTGGATGTAGTGCAACGAATCGTGCATCCAGCCCATGTTCCATTTGTAGGCAAAGCCCAGGCCGCCCTGGTCGGTAGGCCGACTGACCCCGGGCCAGGCCGTGGACTCTTCGGCGATCACCAGGGCCCCTGGCGCTTCCAGGGCCACCACGTCGTTGAGGTGGCGCAGAAAATCGATGGCCTCCAGATTCTCGCGACCGCCATGGCGGTTGGGCACCCATTCCCCGGCCTTGCGCGAATAGTCGCGGTAGAGCATCGAGGCCACGGCGTCCACCCGCAGGCCGTCGACGTGGAAGTGCTTGAGCCAGTGCAGCGCCGAAGCCAGCATGAAACCGTGCACTTCACTGCGCCCGAGGTTGTAGATCAGGGTGTCCCAGTCCTGATGGAAACCTTCCAGGGGATTGCCGTATTCATACAGTGCGGTGCCGTCGAATTGCGCCAGGCCGTGGGCATCGGTGGGAAAATGCGCCGGCACCCAGTCGAGGATCACCCCGAGCTGCGCCCGGTGGCAGGCATCGACAAAGGCGGCGAAATCCCGCGGGCTGCCATAGCGGGCGCTGGGGGCGAACTGTGACAGCGGCTGGTAGCCCCAGGAGCCGCCGAAGGGATGCTCCATGATCGGCATCAGTTCGATATGGGTGAAGCCCAGGTCCTTGACGTAGGGAATCAGCCGCTCGGCCAGCTCGGCCCAGCTGTACTGGCGGGCCACCTCCCCCAGGTCGTCCACCTCGCACTGCCAGGAGCCTGCGTGCAGCTCGTAGATCGACAGTGCCGCGTCGGACCGCTGCAACTGGCCGCGTTGCGCCATCCACGACTGGTCCTGCCAGTCGAAATCCAGCGGCTCGGCGACCCGCGAGGCGGTATCCGGCGGCAGTTGCGTGGCCAGGGCCATGGGATCGGCCTTGAGCGGCAGGATGCCCTGGGCCCCGAGAATCTCGTACTTGTAGGCTTCGCCAGCCTGCAGCCGTGGGATGAACAGCTCCCAGACCCCGGAGGGATGGCGCAGGCGCATCGGGTGGCGGCGCCCGTCCCAGATATTGAAATCCCCCACCACCGAGACGCGCCGGGCATTGGGCGCCCAGACCGCGAAGCGCACCCCGGCAACGCCGTCCACGCACATCACCTGGGCTCCGAGACAGGCGCTCAGATCGCGGTGATTGCCTTCGGCGAACAGGTACAGGTCCATCTCTCCCAGCAATGGGCCGAAGCTGTAGGGATCCTCGCTGACCTGCTCGCCACCGGCCCACTGCACCCGCAGCAGGTAGGCCCGGCAGTCGTCGAAATGCCCGACAAACAGCCCCGGCGCCTCGGTGGCCTGCAGGCTGCCCAGCACCTGCTGCTGGTCCCGGTCCAGCACCTGCACACTCAGCGCCCCGGGCACAAAGGCGCGGATGAACTGGCCGCCGGCGCCGTCGCCGTGGGGGCCGAGAATGGCGAACGGGTCCTGATGTTCCGCCCGTACCAGGGCTTCGATGGCCTTGGCCGAGGGCAGCAATGCCGCTGTGGGCTTTCCCTGTTCCTTGTTCGAGACACTCATGACTGCTCTCCACCACGCTCAAGTTCGGAAAAAGCTTGCAGCTCACTCAACAACCCCACTAGGCCGTGCAAAGGCACGTGCAGCCAGGTGGGCCGGTTTTGCGCTTCATAGGCCACCTCATAGGCGGCCTTCTCCAGGCTGAACAGGGCCAGGGCGGCATCCGCGGCGCCCGGTTCCTGCCAGCCATGGGCAAGCGTAGCCGTCGCCAGCCGATACGCCTGGACAAAGGCCTGCCGCGCTTGCTCCAGGTAACGCCGCAGCACCCGCTCCCGCGCCGCCGCGGCCGCCGGCGAGCCATCGACCAGCGGCGCTTCGCGGGCCATGGCCGCGGCATAGTCGAAGGAGCGCAACACCCCGCTGACGTCCTTGTACGGACTGTGCTTGCCCCGGCGCTCGGCCAGGGACCGCGCCGGCTCGCCCTCGAAGTCGATCAGGTAGGCGTCGCCCTTGACCACCAGCACCTGGCCCAGGTGCAGGTCGCCATGGACCCGGATGCGCAGGCCACCTACCAGCTGTTTGGCCAACTGCCGGATATGACCGAGGATCTGCGCCTTGTGCTGCAACAATCGACTCACCCACTGCCGGTCCTGGGTGCTCAGTGCACCTTGATGCTGCGTGAGCAACTGCAACCCTCGTTCCACTTGCCCGGCCACCTGCCGACTCCAGGCCTGGGTGTCCTTGAGCGTGCTCACTTGCGGTGCAAAGTCCGGGCCGCTGCCCGGGGCCGCCAGCAACCGGTGCATTTCGCCCAGGCGCTGGCCCAGCAGCCCGGCAAACTGCCGCAGTTCGCCAAGGGCGTGGTAATGCTGCTCCTGCTCGGACATGGCGTCCGCCAGCTCATCGTGGATGGCCCGTTGCAGCGTGTTCTGCGTCCACTCCCAGGCGTCGCCCTGATTGCTCAGGTAGCCCTGGGCGATCATCAGCAGATGATCCTCGCCCTGCTCATCACGGCGCACCACCGAGCCCAGCAAGGGCGAAATATGGCGGAACCCGGCACGGGTGAGGAAGGCGCCCATTTCCAGTTCCGGGTGCACCCCGGCGGACACCCGGCGCAGCAGCTTGAGCACCAGGCTGCCGCCCACCACCACCGAACTGTTGGACTGCTCCGCCGCCAGGTAGCGCACCTCGGACTCGGCCCCCAGGCCCAGCCCGTCCAGGGCCGGGCTGCCCTCGAAGCGGATCTGCCCGGCCTCGCACTCCAGCCGGGTGCGGGCCTGCAGGGCCTGGAGTACGTCGCGCACGAAACTGTCGAGAACGAAGGCATCGGTGATCAGCCCGACCTGGCGCCCGCGGCGCACCCGGGCCATGGCCAGTTGCTGGGCCAAGGCACTGCCGGAAGGCTCTTCACCGAGCAGGCCGAAGGGCAACTGATAGCGCTCGGACTGGCCGTCGCGGCTGACCTCGATCTCGCCGAGCAGCACCGGATGCCGAGGGTCGCCAAAGCGCACGGCGTAGGCGATGCGCAGCGCTTGCAGGGCGCCGTCCTTGCCGGCGAACCAGCGGCGCTTGGGCAGCCAGAGGGGCAGCACTTCGTGCTCCAGGGTGGTGCGCGACGGTGCTTCGAGCAATTCTTCGAGGCGTTTTTTCAGTACCAGGGTGCAAAAGTCCGGCAGGCTCTGCACCGGTTCCACGTGCCAGCTGGGCATCTGCTGCTCGGCGGCCAGGACGAACCAGTAGAAACCGTAGGGCGCCAGGGTCAGCAGAAAAGGCAACTGGCCGATGGGCGGGAAGGCATTGCCGCCGAGCATTTCCACCGGGACCCTGCCGACGAATGCCGACAGGTCCAGTTCCGCGGCCTGGGCACTGCGCGAGACGTTGGCCACGCACAGGATGATTTGCTGATGGCCGTCGGCGTCGGTGTATTCCCGGGTGTAGGCCAGGATCCGTCGGTTGCTCGGCGACAGCATCTTCAGGCTGCCACGGCCAAAGGCCCTGGATTGCTTGCGCACCGCCAGCATGCGCCGGGTCCAGTTGAGCAGGGAGTGAGGATCGCCGGACTGAGTCTCGACATTCACCGACTGATAGCCATACAGCGGATCCATGATCGGCGGCAGCACCAGGCTGGCCGGGTCGGCACGGGAGAAACCGCCATTGCGGTCGATGGACCACTGCATCGGCGTGCGCACGCCGTCGCGGTCCCCCAGGTAGATGTTGTCGCCCATGCCGATCTCGTCGCCGTAATACAGGGTCGGGGTGCCGGGCATCGACAACAGCAGGCTGTTGAGCAGTTCGATGCGCCGCCGGTCGCGCTCCATCAGCGGCGCCAGACGCCGGCGGATACCCAGGTTGATCCGTGCCCGGCGGTCGGCGGCGTAGTAGTTCCACAGGTAGTCGCGCTCCTGGTCGGTGACCATCTCCAGGGTCAGCTCATCGTGGTTGCGCAAGAAGATCGCCCATTGGCAGTGGGCCGGGATCTCCGGGGTCTGGCGCAGGATATCGCTGATCGGGAAGCGATCTTCCTGGGCCAGGGCCATGTACATGCGCGGCATCAGCGGGAAGTGAAAGGCCATGTGGCACTCATCGCCCTCGGCGCCGTTGCCGGCCTGCCCGAAGTACAGCCGGGTGTCTTCG
Source organism: Pseudomonas sp. TKO26 (assembly GCF_003225665.1). Taxonomy (NCBI): domain Bacteria; kingdom Pseudomonadati; phylum Pseudomonadota; class Gammaproteobacteria; order Pseudomonadales; family Pseudomonadaceae; genus Pseudomonas; species Pseudomonas sp. TKO26. Next base: position 3,200 of record NZ_QKLN01000040.1, on the reverse strand, counting down.
GGCCACTGGTTGGCCTCGGCCAGGAGCATGCGGTCCGGGTAGTGGGCGTCGATCTCGGCGCGAATGCGCTTGAGCACGTCGTGGGTTTCCGGAAGGTTCTCGTTGTCGGTGCCATCGCGCTCGATCAGGTAGGGAATGGCATCCAGGCGCAGGCCGTCAATGCCCATGTCGAGCCAGTAGCGCATCACCGACAGCACCGCCTTCATCACCTGGGGGTTGTCGAAGTTGAGGTCCGGCTGGTGGGAATAGAAGCGGTGCCAGAAGTACTGGCCGGCCACCGGGTCCCAGGTCCAGTTGGACTTCTCGGTGTCGAGAAAGATGATCCGGGTGCCGGCGTACTTCTGGTCGTCATCGGACCACACATAGAAATTGCGCGCCGCCGACCCCGGTTTGGCCTTGCGTGCCCGCTGGAACCAGGGGTGCTGGTCCGAGGTGTGGTTGATCACCAGTTCGCTGATCACCCGCAGCTCGCGCTTGTGGGCCTCGGCGATAAAGCGCCGGACGTCGGCCAGGGTGCCGTAGTCGGGGCTGACCCCGCGGTATTCGGCGATGTCGTAGCCGTCGTCGCGCCGTGGCGAGGGGTAGAACGGCAACAGCCAGAGGGTGTTGACCCCCAGGTCCCTGATGTAGTCGAGCTTGGCGATCAGCCCGGAAAAGTCGCCGATTCCATCGTTGTTGCCATCGAAAAACGACTTCACGTGTACCTGATAGATCACCGCGTCCTTGTACCAGAGCGGGTCCTTGGTGAAGGTCGCGGTGCGGGATTTCTTGGCCATGTCCGACTCCTGAAAAAATCAATGGGCGCCGACGCACCCGCCGATGCGCCACGACAACCGTAGGAGCTGGCTTGCCAGCGAAGGCGTCAGCCAGCCCGGCGCAAGGCTCAAAGGCCTGTTCGCCGGCAAGCCGGCTCCTACAGGGGACTGATGCGCCAGATGCCGAAGGGCTGCGGCGGTTCCAGGCGCATGAACTGGGTCTTGCCGTGCCAGGTCCAGCGGTGGCCGTTCATCAGGTCTTCGCCCTGGGTCTGGGCGTCGTCAGGCAGGCCCATTTCCCACAGCGGCAGCTCGAAATGGGCCTCCTGCGGGTTGAACGGATCGAGGCTGACCGCCACCAGCACGAAGTTGCCGCCGTCGCGGCTGCGCTTGCCGAAATACAGGATCTGGTCGTTCCAGGCGTTGTACAGCTTGAGCCCCAGGTGGCTGTGCAGTGCCGGGTTCTGCCGGCGGATGCGGTTGAGCTGGGCGATCTCGGCAATGATGTTGCCCGGGGCGCTGAAGTCCCGGGGGCGGATCTGGTACTTCTCCGAATCCAGGTATTCCTCCTTGCCCGGCAGCGCCGCCGACTCGCAGAGCTCGAACCCGGAGTACAGGCCCCAGAGCCCGGAGCCCATGCTGGCCAGCACCGCGCGGATGAGAAAGCCCGGGCGCCCGGAGTCATGCAGAAAGCCCGGGTTGATGTCCGGGGTGTTGACGAAGAAGTTCGGCCGGAAACACTCGCGCCACGGCGACTGGTTGAGCTCGCTGAAGTAGCTGGCCAGCTCGCTCTTGGTGTTGCGCCAGGTGAAGTAGGTGTAGCTCTGGGAGTAACCGATCTTGCCCAGGCGCGCCATCATCGCCGGGGTGGTGAAGGCTTCGGCGAGGAAGATCACCTCCGGGTGCCGGCCGCGCACATCGGCGATCAGCCACTGCCAGAACGGCAGCGGCTTGGTGTGGGGGTTGTCCACGCGAAACAGCTTGACCCCCTCCTCGACCCAACCGAGGACGATGTCCCGCAGTTCCAGCCACAGGCTGGGGATGGCTTCGGCGGCATAGAAGTCGACATTGACGATGTCCTGGTACTTCTTCGGCGGGTTCTCGGCGTATTTGATGGTGCCGTCCGGGCGCCAGTTGAACCAGCCCGGATGCTGGGTCAGCCAGGGGTGGTCCTGGGAACACTGGATGGCGAAGTCCAGGGCGATTTCCAGGCCATGGTCGGCGGCGGCGGCCACCAGCCGGCGAAAGTCCTCCAGGCTGCCCAGTTGCGGATGGATGGCCTCGTGGCCGCCCTCCTCGCTGCCAATCGCGTAAGGGCTGCCGGGGTCGTCCGGCGCGGCGCTGAGGGCATTGTTGCGGCCCTTGCGATGGCGGCGGCCAATGGGGTGGATCGGCGGGAAGTACAGCACGTCGAAGCCCATGTCATGGATCATCGACAGCCGCCCATGGACATCGTCGAAGGTGCCGTGGCGCTGGGGATCATCGGTGATCGAACGGGGAAACAGCTCGTACCAGCTGGCGAACTGCGCGCGCTGGCGCTCCACATCCACCGGGTACTCGGGGCTCAGGCTCAGGTAGGGACGGTGATCGGCCTCGGCCATCAGCCGGGCGCTGCGCTCAGCGAGAAACAACGCCACCTGCTCGGCCTCCAGCAATCCGGCCAGTTGCTCGCGCAATTCCAGCAATTGCTCGCGCAACGGCTCCTCGCTGCGTTCGGCGGCCTGCTGCACCTGATTGCGCCCCTCCTGCAGCTCCAGGCTCACCGGCACCCCGGCCTGGTGCTTTTTCTGCAGTTCGTGGCAGAAGCTGGCGAACTGATCGATCCAGGCTTCGATGCAGAAGCGGTAGCGGCCCACCACCGGCACCGGGAAGCGCCCCAGCCAGCCATCGTTGCCCTGATCCTCCAGGGCCTGGCTGTACCAGCGATCCTGGCACTCGTTGCGCCAGCGCACGCGCACCGCCAGCCGCTCGTGACCGTCGGCGAACACCTTGCAGGTGACCTCGACCTCCTGGCCCTCCACCGCCTTGACCGCGAACTGCCCGCCATCGAGCACCGGACGGGTGTTCTCGATGGCGATCCGCGGCAGCAGCAAGGCCTCGGACAAGGGCAGCTGCGCCTGCTGGCAGTGCTGTTGTGTCGGTTTCTCTGCAGTCATCGAACATCCCCCCTCTAACACGTCCAAGACGCTCTGGTTGTGGAGTCGGCGGCCCCCCGGTGAATCCATGCACCTAGTGTCCGAGCCACAGGCCGCGGCGAAAGTTCAGCGCGATTGCTCGGCCAGGCGACGGGAATCAAATCCGTCAGCGCAGGGTCCACCGCAAGAGCCTGTGCATCGACAAGCACAAAGGAGGCCATAGCGATGAATATCCCGATCCCGGCAGAAACCCCCGACCCGAACCTCGACCAGCCGCCCCTGCCCCCCAGCGATCCGCCGCTGCCCGAGC